>DASXLH010000048.1:0-15150 GCA_036496335.1 Acidimicrobiales bacterium | reverse complement strand
CCGGCCGAGGCAGAGACTGCCCTGTCGTTCTCAGGTCTGATCGACCTCTTCGGCGCGGTTCCGGGCGACGTGCTCGACCGGTTGCCGGAACCGCAGCAGTTGGCGCTCCGTGCCGCGCGGCTGGAGGCTCCTACGCCGTCGAGAGGCATCGACGAGGCCGCGCTCTTCGCGGGCGTCCTCTCGATGTTGCGCATGCTCGCCGCGGACTCGACCGTGGTCGTGGCAGTGGACGACGTGCAGTGGCTCGACTCGGCGACGGCACGTGCGCTCGGCTACGCGACGCGGAGGCTCGATGCCGAACCCGTTCGCTTCCTTGCGGCGGTGCGGGTCGTCGGTCCCCCGCCCACGACCTTCCTCTCCGCGATCCACGAGTCGCAGCGCCGTGTCCTGGAGGTCGGGCCGATGTCGCTGGCCGCGCTGCACGAAGTCGTGAGGTTCCGCACCGGGGTGTCGATCCCTCGTCCGACGTTCGTGCGGGTTGCCCGGGCGAGCGGCGGCAACCCGTTCTACGCACTGGAGATCGCCACGGCGCTTGACCGGGGCAGCCTTGGCGACGACCTCCCCGTGCCAGTCGACGTGACCGGGCTCGTCGAGTCCCGCCTCACGCGACTTCCCACCGCGACGCGCCGAGCTCTGCTGGTCGCGGCCGCACTGGCGCAACCGACGACGGAGATCGTCGACGCCGACGCGTTGGCCGCCGCCGAGGATGCTGGGATCCTTTCCATCGATCAGCACCGCATTCGCTTCGCGCATCCCCTGTTCGCCTCAGCCGTCTACGCCCAGGCCCATGCGAGTGAACGCCGTCGTCTGCACCGGCGCCTCGCCGGCCTGGTCGACGACCCCGAGGACCGTGCCCGCCATCTGGCGCTGTCGGCGTTGCGTCCAGACGAGGCGATCGCCGGCGACATCGCGAACGCCGCCTTCCTCGCGGGTGCCCGTGGCGCTCCCGACGCGGCAGCGCGGCTGAGCGAGCTGGCAGTCGGATCGACACCGAGGGCCAACGCGGCCGCCCGGAGCGAGCGGCTCCTCTCTGCGGCGCACTTCTGGTTCGAGGCGGGCGACTTCACGCGCGCGCTCGCGCTCGTCGAAGAGCTGCTGGAGCGCGTCCCGGAGCCTCCGATCCAGGCGCGGGCTCTGCAGATCCTCTGCCAGGTGCATGCCCGTCGCAGTTCGTTCGCCGAGGCGTTCGCGTTCGCGCAACGTGCGCTCGAATCCGCCGGCGATGATCCCCGCCTTCGAGCCGGGATGGAGCTCGATGTCGCGTACTGCTCCGCGAGCATGGGCGACTTCGAGGGGGCCCGGGCCCATGCGCTGGCCGCGGTGAGCGGGGCGGAGTCGGAGGGGGATGCGCAGGTGCTGGCCGACGCGCTCGGCGCGTTGACCATCGCCGAGTTCATGGGTGGTGCGGGGCTCGACGAGGCGCGGCTCGAACGCGCGCTGGCGCTCGAAGACCCTGCGTGGCCGGGGACGTTCGTGCTCCGTCCGAGCTACATCCACGGCTGCCTGCTGTTGTGGTCCGGTCGGGTCGAGGAAGCACTCGCGGTCCACGAGGCGCTCCGCGCCCACACGCTCGAGCGGGGCGAGGAGAGCGCCCTACCGATGCTGACCCTCTATCTGGTCTGGGCATGTCTCTGGGAGGGCGACCTCGCCCGTGCCAGGCAATTCGCCCGGGAGTCACGGGAGACAGCCGTGCTCCTCGGAGACCCTGCGACACAGGGCATCGCTCTGGCGGCGAACGCGCTCGTGCATGCCTACGACGGGTCCGCCCCGCTCGCCCGCCAGGAGGCAGCCGATGCACTGGCCATCTTCGACCGTCTTCAATGGCTGCCTGGAACGATCTGGCCGCTGTGGGCTCTCGGTCTGACCGATCTCTCCTGTGGCTCGCCGGAGGCGGTGGACAGGTCGCTCGGTCCGCTCGCCGAGCTCATCTGCTCCCTCGGTGCCGACGTGTCGCTCGGCGTGTTCCTGCCCGAGGAGATCGAGGCGCTGGTCGAGATCGGCGACACCGAGCGCGCTGACCGGTACACGTGTTGGCTCGAGCAGCGCGCCGGCGAGCTCGACCGCGGCTGGGCGCGTGCCTTGGCCGGCCGGTGTCGGGGGCTTCTGCACGCAGCCAGACGCGACGATGGAGCAGCGATTCAGGCGCTGAGCGACGCGCTGGCGGAGCACGATCAGCTCGACCTGCCCATCGAGCGGGCACGAACGAACCTCGTGCTCGGTCGTGTCCTGCGTCGGTCCGGCCGACGCGGACGGGCCAAGGCGACCCTGAGCGAGGCGCTCGCCACCTTCGAGGAGGTCGGCGCTCGTCGCTGGGCCGACCGGACCCGGACCGAGCTCGACCGGCTCGGCAAGCGGACGCCCAGCGCCGACGCCCTCACGACCACCGAGGCCCGCGTCGCCGAGCTGGCGGCGGAGGGCTTGTCGAACCGCGAGATCGCGGAGCGAGCCTTCCTCACCGTCAAGGCCGTCGAGTCGAACCTGACCCGCGTCTACCGGAAGCTCGCCATCCGGTCCCGATCGCAACTCGTCCGCACCTTGCACGCGGCTGCGGACCCGAGCGGCTAGTCGGGCGTCACCAGGCGCCGATCGGACGGTCGGTGAAGCGGACCACCAGCCCGTGGGCATCGGCGGGATCGATCCCGAGGTGGCCATCGGCCGGTTCCTCGAGGCGCAGGCCCCTCGAAAGGAGGTGGGCACGGGCGGCGTCGAGGTCGGTCACCTGGAACGTCATGGCGTGGACCATCGGGCCGTTGGCGGCCAGGTCGGTGGCGGCCCGCGCGCCCGGATCGGTCGCCTCGGCCACCTCGACGGTCGTGAAGTCACCCACCTGCACGAACGTCGAGCTCGTCCCCCACGGGGTCTCGCCCTCGTGGAGGACCTTGCCGTGGAGAGCATCGGTGAAGAAGCGAGCGCCCTTCTCGCGGTCGACGGATGTCACCGTGATGCAGGCGGTCCGCTCGATACCCATCGGCCGCTCGTCGTGCCACCTCGACACCCAGTCGGGATGGTCGAAGCGGGGATCGTCCTTGTGCAGGCTCTCCATGTGGAGGCCGCACATCTCGATGAGGCAGGGCGTCTCCTTGATCGCGGTCCAGATCTCGTGGTCGATCCCGTCCAGCGGACGCCCGAACTCGTCCTTCAGCGTGTAGCCCTGCCCGCTGAGGTGCTCGACCAGGTCGGCGGCGTCCTCGATGTGCCAGGCGATGGAGTGGAGGTGCTCCCCGAAGCGTTCCCGGAACTTGGCCGGCGCCGGCGCCCCTCCTTCGGTCACCGTCATGGGCGACACCATGAGGTCGCCGATGTTCAGCAGCGAGATCGTGACGTTGCCGGGGCCCGTGCTCTTCTCCCAGTAGATCTGGGCGCCGAACACGTCGTCGTACCACCGCAGCGTTGCGTCATGGTCCTCGACGAGGTGGGTGAGGTGGAAGACGCGGTTGACCTGGAACATGGATCCCCCAGACGCTGAGCTCGCCGGGGAGCGTAGGTGCGAACGGCCTCGGCGGGACGAGCGTGTTGCTCAGGCGAGCTGATCGCGCAGCTCCCGTTTGAGGATCTTGCCGTAGGCGTTGCGGGGGAGGGCGTCGACGAAGACGAAGCGCCGGGGCTGCTTGTAGCCGGCCAAGGTCCCGCGGCAATGGGCCGACAGCGCAGCGGTATCGGGCTCGCCCTCGGGCACGATCACGGCCACGACCACCTCGCCCCAGACCCGGTCGGGCAGGCCGATCACCGCCACCTCGTGCACCGACGGGAGCTCGGCCAGGGCCGCCTCGACCTCGACGGCGTAGACGTTCGACCCGCCGGAGATGATGAGGTCCTTGGCCCGGTCAAGGAGGTAGATGTAGCCGTGGTCGTCCATGCGGCCCAGGTCGCCGGTGTGGAGCCAGTCGTTGCGCATCGTCTCCGCCGTCGCCTCCGGGCGGTTCCAGTAGCCGAGCATCACCGCCCCTCCCCGCACGCAGACCTCGCCCACCTCGCCGATCGGCAGCTCACGGTCGTCGTCGCCGAGGATGCGCACGTCGGAGCCCGGCCGGGCCACGCCGGCCGAGGCGAGGCGGTCGGGCCGGTCCCCGGCGAGGGCGGCGGCGTGGTCGGTGGCCGGCAGGACGGTGGCGGTCATCGGCGTCTCGCCCTGGGCGTAGAGCTGCACCAGGACGGGTCCGAAGACCTCGAGCGCCTGGCGCAGGTCAGCGGGCGCGAAGGGCGCCCCGCCGTACACGACCTGTTGCAGGTCGGGGAGCTGGGCCGGACCACCGTCGAGGGAGTCGACCAGCATCACGATCTGGGTGGGTACCAGCCAGGTGTTGGTGACCCGCTCGCGCCGCATGAGGTCGAGCACGGCGGTCGGGTCGAAGCGGGCGTCGGCCGGGATGACCTGGTGCGCGCCCCGGGCAGTGGCGGCGATGGCGTGGAAGCCGGCGCCGTGGCTGAGCGGCGCGGCGTGCAGGGTGACGCCCGTCTCGTCCATGGGGGTGAGATCGGCCAGCCACGAGGCGGCGACGAAGCCGAGGCAGCCGTGGCTGAGCATGGCCCCCTTGGGCCTGCCGGTCGTTCCGGACGTGTAGAAGAGCCAGGCCAGGTCGTCGCGGGCGGTGTCGACGACGGCCGACGTCGTCGCCGCCCCACCGATCAGGTCCTCGTGGTCGATGGCGCCCGCCGGCAGGTCACCGGCGCCGGCGACCACGACGTGGACACCGTCGGCCACGGCGTCTCGGACCAGCGGACCGCCCTCGCCGTCGGTGAGCACGGCCACCGAGCCCGAGTCGCCGACGTGGTACTCGATCTCGTCGGCGGTGAACCGGCTGTTGAGCGGCACCAGGCACAACCCGGCCTTGAAGCAGGCGAACATCGCTTCGAGCAGCTCCGGCCGGTTCCGCATGAGCACCCCGACCCGGTCGCCCTTGCCGACGCCGAGGGCGGTGAGCCCGTTGGCCAGAGCGTCGGTGCGCCGGTCGAGATCGGCGTAGGTCAGGGTCCGCTCGCCCCACGTCACGGCCGCCCGGTCCGGGAACCGCTTGGCGCTGACCGTGAGGAGCTGTCCGAGATTCACGCGGTCACCATGGCACCACGCCCCGGTCGTCGTGGAACTCGGCGGTCGGCCCGTCGTCGGGCAGGGTGGCCAATCGGATCACGACGGCGGCGCCGGCCTCCGGCGGGCGGTTGCCGCCGTGGTTGCCGTCCGGTCTGGTCATGTCGGTGTTGGTGTAGCCGGGATCGGCGACGTTGACCTTGAAGCCCTCGTCCCGGAGCTCGTTGGCGAACTGGACGGCGACGGCGTTGATGGCCGACTTCGAGGTGTTGTAGCTGAGGAGCGGCTTGGCCTGGTACTTCGAGCCGAGGGTCGTCGACTGGGTCAGCGAGCCGAGGCCGCTCGACACGAACACGATGCGGGGCGCCCCGGAACGGCGCAGCAGCGGCAGCATCGCCAAGGTCACCCGGATGGTGCCGAAGACGTTGGTCTCGAACGTCTTGCGCACGATCTCGACCCGGCTGCCGCTGGGCGGCGCTGGAGCCATCTCGAGCTTGATGGCGGCGTTGTTGACCAGCACGTCGAGCCGGCCGAAGTCGGCTTCGACGGCGGCCGCGGCCAGCCGCACCCCGTCGTCGTCGGTGACGTCGACGGCGATGGGGCGCACGTCGAGCCCCTCGGCCCGCAGCGGCTCGGCGGCCTGCTCACCCCGCTCTCGGCTGCGGGAGCCGAGCAGGACGGTGTGCCCGAGGGTGGCCAGGCCGGCGACGGTGGCAAGCCCGATGCCGCGGTTGGCACCCGTGACGAGGGCGATCCTCCTCGCCATGCCGGCGTCCTCGCTCACCGCGGCGGGCTCCCCTGTGTGAGCACGGCCATAGGTCGTCATCGAAGCACGCGACGCCGGTCGGCGTCAGCCGGCGCGGGACTACCGTTCCTCGTCCGTCGCGATCGGGAGGCGCCACATGGGTGAGAGGTCAGCCGCGCTACTGGGTTGCTACGTGCTGCCCGGGGGCGTCCCCGATCCTCGGCCCGGTCTCGATCAGGCCCGGACGGCGGAAGCCATCGGGCTCGGCACCGTCTGGATCGGCGAGCGCTACGACACCAAGGACCTCCCGTCGTTGGCCGGGGCCATCAGCCAGGTCACCGAACGGGTCCGCATCGCGGCCGGCATCACCCACACCGGCCTGCGCCACCCGATGGTCCTGGCCTCGATGGGCCAGACCCTGCAGGCCCTCAGCAACGAGCGCTTCGCCCTCGGGGTGGGCCGCTCGGCGATGTGGCGCTGGAACAACTACGGCGCCCCGGCGCCCACGCTGGCCTCGCTCGGTGACGATGCCACGATCCTGCGCCGGCTGTGGGCGGGCGAGACGGTCACCTACGACGGGCCGGCCGGCCGCTACCCGCTCCTCCGTCTCGCCCAGCACTCGCCGCTGGCTCCTCCGCCGGTGCTCCTGGCTGCGGTCGGACCGAACACCTTGGCCCTGGCCGGTCGCGCCTTCGACGGGGTGATCCTGCATCCCTTCCTCACGCCGGACGCCGTCGCCCGCTCCGTCGCCATCGTCCGGGACGCCGCCGTCGCGTCGGGGCGTGACCCGGACGGGCTGCGCTGCTACGCCACCGTGGTGGTGGCGCCGGACCTGACCCCCGAACAGGAGGGACTGGCGGTCGGCTCCCGGGCGGCCGGCTACTTCCACGTCGCCGGGCTCGGGGACAGCCTGGTGGCGGCCAACAGGTGGGACCCGGACGACCTGGCCCGCTACCGGAGCCATCCGACGCTGGTCGCGCTCGACGGCAAGCAGGCTGACAAGGCCCTGAGCCGTGACGTCCTGGTGGAGCTGAGCCGGACGATGCCGGCCGACTGGCTCCCGTCGTCGTGCGCGGCCGGCCCCTCCGCCGCCTGCGCCACCCGACTGCACGAGTACCTCGACGCCGGGGCCGACGAGATCGTGCTGCACGGCTCGACGGCCGAGCACCTGGAGCCGCTCGTCGACGCCTTCGCCGCCGTCGCCGCGTCGTCGTGACGGCACTGCGACCGGTCGAGGAGCTGTCCGACCCGTTGGCCACGTGGCTCGGGACGAAGCTCGGCGTCGACGGCGTGACCATCGACGACGTGTCCCGGCCCGCCGCCGGCCAGTCGAACGACACCGTCCTCATCACCGCTTCGTTCCCGCAGGGGCTCGGCCGGGCGAGCGAGCGGCTGGTCATCCGGCGCCAGTCGACTGGCACGACGATCTTCCGGGATCCCGACGTGATCCGTGAGTTCCGGGTGCTCGAGGGGCTGGGCGGCACCCGGGTGCCGGCGCCCGCTGTCCGTTGGGCCGAGACCGATCCGGCGGTGCTCGGCTCGCCCTTCTTCGTGATGGAGCAGGTGGCCGGGCGGGTCCCGGTGGGCAAGCCGTCGATCCACACCGTCGGCTGGCTACCCGACCTGACCCCCTCGCAGGTGGGCCGGCTGTGGGCGAGCGCCCTCGATGCCCTCGTCGCCGTCCACGAGCTCGACTGGCGGGCGCGGCACGCCTTCCTCGTCGGCGACGCAGGTGAGGGGGCCGACGCCGGCAGCGGCTTCCCGGCCTACGTCGAACGGCTGGTCGGCTGGTACCGCTGGAGCACGGCCGGGCGCGAGTACCCGATCACCGACGCCGCCGCCGAGCTGCTCCAGCAAGGCGCCGCCGCGGTCACCACCGCCCCGGTCCTCGTGTGGGGCGACGCCCGGGTCGGCAACATGATCTTCGGCGACGACCTGACGGTGGCGGCGGCCATCGACTGGGAGACGGCGTCGGTCGGACCGCCCGAGATCGACGTCGCCCACTGGCTCTTCTTCGACGAGTTCGGCACCTCGGCGGTCGGCATCGAGCCGCTGGACGGCTGGCCGGATCGGGAGAGCACGATCGCCCGCTACGAGGCGGCCTCAGGCCGGCGCCTGGGCGATCTGACGCTGTTCGACGTGCTCGACGGCCTCTTCATGGCCGGCACGCTGATCCGCCAGGCCGATGCCCGCGTGGCCCGCGGGGTCGCCCCGCCCGACACCCGCATGGGCCATGACAACACCGTCACCCAAATGCTCGCCCGACGTCTCGGCATGCCCGTTCCCGAGCTGTCTCGCGACTACCTCGCCCATCGTGGTATGCCGACGCCGTGACCACGCTCGAGCGCAACCTCATCGCCGCCCCGCAGGAGGCGCACGCCAAGGTGGAGATCTACTCCGGCGTCGCCCGTCTGGCCCGCACCGTCTGGGGGAGCGAGGTGAAGGTGACGGGCACGTCGCCCACCACCGCCGTCGTGTGGTGCCACCCGACGGCGAACTTCCTGGGCCACTACTCCCTGCCCGGGCTGGCCGAGCGGGGTCTGGGGGCCATCGGCCTCACGACCCGCTACGTCGGCAACGACACCGCCCTCATCCTGGAGAACTGCCTGCTCGACATCGGCTCGATGGTGGCCCACCTCCGCTCCGTCGGCTACGAGAAGGTGGTCCTCGTCGGCAACTCCGGCGGCGCCTCGATCGTGCCCTACTACCAGGCGCAGGCCCTCAGCCCGTCGGTCACGGCCCCGCCCGGCGGCGGCCCGGACCTCACTCAGGCCGGTCTCATCCCGGCCGACGCCATCGCCATGTTCAATGCCCACCCGTCCCGCTCGCGGCTGTGCGTGGAGTGGCTCGACCCGGCCATCGTCGACGAGCACCAGCCCTTCGAGCGTGACGCCAGCCTCGACATGTACCACCCCGACAACGCCCCGCCGTACTCCGCCGAGTTCATCGAGCGCTATCGGGGCGCGCAGCTCGCCCGGAACCGGCGCATCACGCAGTGGGCCCAGGGCCAGCTCAACGCCCTCCTGTCGGACGACCACTTCCCGACGGGTCTCGAGGACATGGCCTTCACCGTGCAGGGCACCACCGCCGATCTCCGCTTCCTCGACGGCAACATCGACCCGAGCGACCGCGAGATCGGCGTGTCGCTGTGGGGGCCACCCGCCATCGCCAACTACCTGCCGGCCGGCATCGGCCGGTGCTCGACCCTGCGGTCGTGGATCAACCAGTGGTCCTTCGACACCACCCTGGGCGACTCGCTCCGCTGGCTTCCCCAGCTGGACACCCCCGTCCTGGTGGCCGTCGGCACCGCCGACCCGGTGGTCGTGCCGCAGATGGCACAGCAGATGTACGACGCCGCTGCCAACGCCCGCCGGGAGCTGGTCTTCGTGAAGGGTGCCACCCACTACTTCGAGAACCAGCCCGATCAGCTGGCCGAGGCCCAGGACGCCCTGGCCGAGTGGATCTCCGGGATCTGACGGTTCAGGCGGTGCGGACGCGGGGGAGAGCCGCCAGCGTCGACGTGTCCCGCACCTCCAGGGCGTCGGCGTCGCCGACGATCTTCACCCGGGCGGCGGCGGTTCGCCCGAAGGCGTAGAGGAGCTGCTCCAGCGGCTCGCCGGTGAGCTGAACGACCGGTGCGCCGGGCTTCATCGTGCGGTGCCGTCCGTCCGGGTGGACCAGCTCGAAGCCGTACTGGTCCCGCACGACCAGCATCCGCTTGGCGAAGGACGGCAGCTTGTCCCAGGCCAGCGCCTGCACCTCGGGGATGTCGGGGCGGGGTCCGAGGCCGTTGGCCCGTCGGACGTCCTCGTGGTGGATGACGAACTCCCGGGCCATCATCCGGCCCCGCACCGCCTGGTACTTCGTCGGCCCGAAGGCGGCGCCCGTCCGGACCCGGTCGACGAGCCCCTCCCAGCCGCGACCGCGCTCCTTGGCGACGAGGTGCTCGAAGTAGCGGTTGGTGGGACGGATCTTGTCGGCGATCGGGATGGCCAACCAGGCCTGCGGCCGGGCTTCGCAGACGATCAGGTGCACGGCGATGTCGCTCGTGTTCCAGCCGGTGCACAGGGTCGGGGCGTCGGGTCCGAGCTCGAGCAGCAGGTCGCAGAGCGCCTCGCGCTCGGTCTTCTCCACCAAGAGCTTCGGGTCGATCGTCACGAACTGACCATAGAGAATCAGCGAACAGGTCACATCCGCTCTGTTCTCGGCTCCTTCGGCGCCGAGAATGCCCTGAGCTCTCCGCTCTTGGCGCCTTCGGCGCCGGGCCGCTCGGGCCACGGGTCCGCCTGTCGGCGCACCCTCTTTGGTGCTCGCCGGGAACCGGTGGCCGCCGCGACCTAGGCTCGAAGGGAAGGGGGCTTACGGCCCCGAGGTCCGGCAGGCGAGAGGGGAACCACCATGGGCGTGACGAGCGGTGAGCAGGGGTTCGTGCGGGGCGACACGGGCATCGAGTCGGTCGGCTCGCTCGCCTTCGGGCCGGGTGACGTGCTGTTCGTCGCCGACAGCAAGCGGGCCAAGGTCGTGGCCATCGACGTCGCCGATCCCTCGACCGAGGCAGCCACGGGCCCCTTCGACCTGAGCGACGTCGACCGCGCGCTCGCCGGGTACCTCGGTTGCGACGCCGCCGACGTCGCCATCCGTGATCTGTCCGTGCATCCGCGCACCGGCAACGTCTACCTCTCGGTCACCCGGGGTGCCGGCGACGCCGGTCAGCCGGTCCTGATCCGGGTCGACCGGGCCGAGGGCACGATCTCCGACGTCGACCTCCACGACGTCTCCTTCTCGGAGGCCGATCTGGTCGACGCCCCGGCAGCCGACGATCCTCGACAGGACTTCCACCTCGGCGAGGGCGAGTGGCACGAGTTCGGTGACCGGAAGATCCAGATCGCCCGGGTCCCCGTGCGCCTGTCGGCCGTCACCGACCTGGCCTACGTCGACGGGGCCGTGCTGGTGGCCGGCATGTCGAACGAGGAGTTCTCGTCGACCTTCCGGCGGATCCCGTTCCCGTTCACCGGCGAGCACGCCTCGACCGGCCTCGAGATCTTCCACGTGGCCCACGGCCAGTGGGAGACGGCCGCCCCCATCCGCACGTTCCTGCCCTATCAGGACGGGACCAGCATCCTGGCCAGCTACACCTGCACGCCCCTGGTGCACTTCCCGATGACCGACCTGCAGGCGGGCGGGCACGCCAAGGGACGCACGGTGGCCGAGCTCGGGGCCGGCAACCAGCCGCTCGACATCGTGTCGTTCCAGCAGGACGGGGCGGAGCACCTCCTGGTCTCGCACACGACGCATCCGCTCATGAAGATCGCCTGTGCCGACATCGACAAGCAGGACGGGCTGACCCACCCGCAGGAGCCGCGGGGCGTGCCCCGCACGCTGCCCGACCTGACCGGTGTGTCGCTCATGGCCAACCTCGACGGCGACCACATCCTCGCCTTGCAGGCCGACGACTCGGGCGTGCGAAACCTCCGCACGTTGAAGACCGCGTCGCTGTAGCGCCCGAGCCTTCGGGGTCGGAGACGGTGGAGGTCGGCTGGGGCGAGGTCGACGGCCGTCCCGTCCTCGTGGTTCGGGCCACGAGGACGGGTGGGCTCCCGGCCGGCGGGGAGGTGCCGGCGCACGTCTACGCCACGGATTCGCGGCGCGACGCCGCAGGGCGGGCTGGCCCGTCGATGGGGGGCCGGTGGTCCGAGCTGGAGGGCGGCCGGGCCCTGGCCTTCGTGCCCCGGTTCCCCTTCCTGCCGGCAACCTCCTACACGGTGGTCCCGGTCTCCGGGGATGGTGCTCCGGTCGAGATCGTGGCACCGCCGGTGGGTGGGCCGGCGTCGACCCGGGTGGTCTCGATCGACCCATCCGGGCCGGTCGTGCCCCGAAACCTGCTCCGCATCTACATCACCTTCTCGGCACCGATGAGCGAGGGCCGCGCCTCCCGGCACCTCCGGGTCGAGCGGGATGAAAGCGGCGAGGTCCTCGAGCACGTCCTGTTGCCGCTCGACCCCGAGCTGTGGGACCCCGGACGCCGGCGCCTCACGGTCCTTCTCGACCCGGCCCGCATCAAGCGGGGTCTGGCTCCCCACCGTGATGCCGGCTACCCCCTGGAGACGGGACGGACGGTTCGCCTCGTCGTCGACGCCGCGCTGTCGGACGCCGCCGGTCGACCGCTCCAGGAGGGTGCCGTCGCCGTCTTCGCGGTCGGCACCGACCTCCGGGGTCGGGTTCGGCCGGAGCGGTGGCAGCTGGAGCCGCCCCGGGCGGGTGCTCGGGACGCTCTGGTGGTTCGCTTCGACCGGCCGCTCGACCGGCCGTTGACCGAGCGCTGCGTCACCGTTGCCGGCGTGACCGGACGGGGCCGAGCCGCCCTCGACGGTCGGTCATGGTCGTTCGTGCCGGACGCGCCGTGGGCTCTCGGCACGGTGGTCGTGACCGTCGACCCGATCCTGGAGGACATCGCCGGGAACTCCGTGGCCCGTGTCTTCGACCGCGACCTGAGCATCCCGGACGACGACCCGCTGGAGCCCGTCCGCGCCGTGCCGCTGGAGGTGGCCTTGCGACCCGCGTCGGCGCCCTGATCGAGGACGTGGCCGCGAGCCGAAGATGGCACCAGATGTCAGTCTCTTCTAGCCTCGGCCGCTGACCGGTGACGGCCGAGTACGCCGACGGGGACCGGGAACCTGAGGGGGGAGACACATGGCGGGGACCGATTCGTTGTACCGCTACGACGGCAAGCGGGTGCTGGTGGTCGGAGGGGCGACCGGCATGGGAGCGGCAGCCGCCCGGATGGCCGGTGACCTCGGGGCGGAGGTGGTCGTCCTCGACTACGCGCCGGTGACCTTCGACGTCGCCAAGGCGCTCCAGGTCGACCTTCGTGACCGGCCGGCCATCGACACCGCCATCGACGAGCTGGGTGGTCCGGTCGACGCGGTCTTCTCGGCCGCGGGGATCGCCGGCGGACCCGGCGTCATGAAGATCAACTTCATCGCCCACCGCCACATCGCCGAACGCCTGGTTGGTAGCGGCGCCATGGGTCGCGGGTCGGCGATCTGCATGATCTCCTCGGTGGCCGGTCTGGGCTGGGAGGCGGCCATCCCGACGCTCCTCGACTTCCTGGCCACCCCCGACTACGAGTCGGCGGCAGGCTGGGTCGACGCCAACGAGGGCACCGACAACTACGGCTTCGCCAAGCAGGCGATGAACTGCTATGTGGCCCGCGAGTCGTACCCGTTGCTGGCCAAGGGGATCCGGATCAACGCCATCTGCCCGGGGCCGACCGACACGCCGTTGGCCCGGGCCAACGCCGATACCTGGCTCACGTTCGCCCAGGACTACCGGGACGCCACCGGGGCGGCGCAGCTCACCCCCGAGCAGATGGCGCAGGCCATGCTCTTCCTCAACAGCTCGGCGGCCAGCGGGATCAGCGGCGTCAACCTGCTGGTCGACCAGGGACACGTGATGTCGTCGCTGACCGAGTCGTGGGCGGCGGGCACGCCGATGATCAAGATGCTGATGGGGCGGGGCTGAACCAACCTGCCGGAGACGATTCGGAGACGAGCATGCAGGTCGACAAGGACGTCTACGTCCCCATGCGGGACGGCGTCAGCCTGGCGGTGGACATCTACCGGCCCGACGAGCTCACCAGGCACGCCGCGATCCTGTTGGTGACCCCGTACCAGAAGGACGCCGAGTTCAGGATGCCGCTCAACTCGGACGGCCGGCCGATGCAGTCGCTGCCGTTGCCACCGATGCCGCCCGGCACGAACCCGATGCTCCTGAGCGTCGCGCCCCTCGTGAAGGCCGGTTTCGTGGTGGGCGTCGCCGACGCCCGGGGAACGGGCTTCTCCGAGGGCGTCTACGACTATTACAACTTCGAGTGCGGACCCTTCGACGGGTACGACCTCATCGAGTGGCTGGCCGCCCAGCCCTGGTGCACCGGACGGGTCGGGATGATGGGCTCGTCGGCGGCGGCCATCTCCTGCTACATCGCCGCCCTCTCCAAGCCTCCCCACCTGGAGGCGATGGCGGCCAACATGCACCCGGGCGACTTCTACTTCGACCAGTGGCGCATCGGCGGCGTGTTCCGGTGGGAGAACCGGATCGGGTGGTCGACCGGCATGCACGCCCGGACCTCTCCCATCGACCCCGGCCCGCTCGACGGTCCGAGCTACGAGCGCAAGCGGGCCGTCTACGAGGACCGCTTCCAACAGTTCGGCCGTCGGGTGGCGGCGGGCCTGAACGCCGCCACCCTCGACTGGTTGACACAGATGTACGGCCACGACGCCTACGACGAGCTCTGGAAGGGGCGCAGCTTCCTGCGACGGATCAAGGAGATCGAGATCCCGACGCTGCACGGCGGGGTGTGGTTCGACCACTTCATCCGGGGGACCATCACCTCCCACGAGGCCCTCGATGCGCCCAAGCGGCTCTTCGTCTCTCCGGGAAGCCTCGCCACCCGCACCGATCTGGGCGACGGCGGCTTCGGCAAGATCCAGATCGCCTGGTTCGACCACTTCCTCCGGGACGCCGACAACGGCGTGCTCGACGAGCCGCCCGTACGGCTCTACCTGATGGGTCGCGAGGAGTACGTCGATGAACCGGCGTGGCCCGTCCCGGTCACCGACACGGAGCTCTTCTTCGGATCCGGACCCAGCGGATCGGCCGTCTCGCTCAACGACGGGTCGTTGGGGTGGGAGCCGCCGGGCGGGGAGGAGCCCGAGGTCCTGGTGCACGAGCCCGATGCGCCGAACCGGACACCGGCCGACGTCATGGACCAGCGGGCCTTCGAGGCTGGCTGCCTGACGTTCACGAGCGAACCGGTGGCCGAGGATCTCGAGGTCATCGGCACGCCTCGGGTCGTGGTCTACGCATCGACCGACGCGGTCGACGTCGACTGGTGCGTCCGGCTCTGCGACGTCGATCCGTCCGGTCGCTCGAAGCTGCTCAACACGGGTGCCCTCAAGGGTTCCCACGTCCACTCGCACGAGGCGCCGAGCGATCTCGTTCCCGACGAGGTCTACCGGTTCGAGATCGAGATCTGGCCCATCGCCAACGTCTTCCTCCGCGGTCACCGGGTTCGCCTCGACCTGTCGACCAGTGACTTCCCGTTCTTCGAGTCGAACCCCCTGCCGTCGCGGAGCCAGGTCCTGCACGACGCCGACCATGGGTCGCACCTGGTCCTTCCGGTCAGAACCCGATAGGGCCTGCCGGATCCCCAAGAGTTTTGGCACGCGGTGTCGGAGTGTCCTTGCGTGACGAAGTGCTAGGTCCTAGGGTGCCCCGCCGAGCGCGGCCCGCTGGGGGCGACGCGCCAGACCGGGGGTCGAAGGAGTGGTGGTGCAGAGGGTCTCTCGTCAGGTGGCCGTGGGGTTGATGGTGGTGCTGG
>DASXLH010000047.1:0-3374 GCA_036496335.1 Acidimicrobiales bacterium | reverse complement strand
GCCCTACGGCTTCCCGCGCAACGGCTACCCCGCGCCGCAGGGCTGCTACTACTGCGGCGTCGGCGCCGACGACATCTACGGCCGACCGCTGGTCGAGGACCACATGGAGGCCTGCATCGAGGCCGGCCTGGGGATCTCCGGCATCAACGGCGAGGTCATGCCCGGCCAGTGGGAGTTCCAGGTGGGCCCGCTCGGTCCGCTCGAGGTGTCGGACCAGCTGTGGGTGGCCCGGTGGCTCCTCCACCGCCTCGGTGAGGACCACGGCATCTCTGTGACCCTCGACCCGAAGCCGGTGCGGGGCGACTGGAACGGTGCCGGCTGCCACACCAACTTCTCGACCAAGCAGATGCGCGAGAGCTACGACCCGATCATCGCCGCCTGCGAAGCCCTCGGGAAGAACTGGGAGGAGCACGTCCACCAGTACGGCTTCGGCATCGAGCATCGCCTGACCGGGCTGCACGAGACCGCTCCCTGGAACGAGTTCTCCTACGGCGTGTCGAACCGGGGGGCGTCCGTTCGCATCCCGTGGCAGGTCGAGGTCGACCAGAAGGGCTACATCGAGGACCGGCGGCCCAACGCCAACATGGACCCCTACACAGTGACCCGCCTCATCGTGAACACGGTCTGCTCGGCGATCTGAGCGGCGTCCCGGCAACGGGTGCTCGTCCACATCCTCGTCACCGCGAGGGGACGCAACGGGGGGCCGGCCATCGAGCCGGCCCCCCTTCGCGTGCGCCTACCCTGCGTGCATGCACGTGCTCCGGGTGGCTCTGTGCCAGCTCGACGTGGTCGTCGGCGACCTCGAGGGGAACGCCGACCGGATCATCACCGCGCTCGACCAGGCCGAGCACGCCGGTGCCGACGTCGCCGTCTTCGGCGAGCTGGCGGTCACCGGCTACCCCCCGGAGGACCTGCTGCTCAAGCCCGGCTTCGTCCGGGCCAACCGCGAGGCCCTCGACCGGATCGCGGCCCGCTCCGGCCGATGCGTGGCGGTCGTGGGCTTCGTCGACGCCGGCCTCGACCTGCACAACGCCGCCGCCGTGCTGGCCCACGGCGGGGTGCAGGGGATCTACCACAAGCGGGTGCTGCCCAACTACGGCGTGTTCGACGAACAGCGCTACTTCACACCCGGGACCGGCAGCTACGAGCTGTTCCTCATCGGCGGGGTCCGGGTGGGCATCGCCATCTGCGAGGACGTGTGGAGCCCCACGGGCCCGATGTCGGCGCAGGCGGCCGGCGGGGCGGAGCTCATCCTCGACCTGAACGCCTCTCCCTACTCCGCCGGCCGGGTCGACGAGCGCGTCCGCATGCTGGCCACCCGGGCCGCCGACGCCTCCTGCGGGCTGGTCTACGTCAACCAGGTGGGCGGCCAGGACGAGCTCGTCTTCGACGGGCGGTCGATGATCTTCGGGCCCGATGGGTCGCTCCTGGCAGCTGCCCCCCAGTTCGACGACACGGTCCTCCTGTGCGACGTCGAGGTGGCCGCCGGGTTCCGCAAGCGCCTCCTCGATCCCCGCGGGCGCACGCCCGCCGAGCCGCTGCCGGTCACCGCCTTGACCGAGGCCAACCCGCTCGAGGACCGGCCGCTGGTGCCGACCGCCACCGTCGCCCCCGCCCTGGGCGCCACCGAGGAGATCTACCGGGCCCTCGTCGTCGGCCTGCGCGACTACGTGACCAAGAGCGGCTTCACCGACGTGGTGTTCGGTCTGTCCGGGGGCATCGACTCGGCGCTCGTCTCGGTGATCGCGGTCGATGCCCTGGGTGCCGATCGCGTCCATCCCTATGCCCTTCCGTCGCGCTACTCGACGGATGGTTCGGTGCTCGACGCCGAGAAGCTGGCCGCCAACCTGGGGGTCGAGCTCCGGTCGATCGCCATCGAGTCGGCCTTCAGCGCCACCCTCGAGCTGCTGGCGCCCGAGTTCGCCGGACGGGAGCCGGGGATCGCCGAGGAGAACCTCCAAGGCCGGATCCGGGCCAACCTGATGATGGCCCTGGCCAACAAGTTCCCGTCGTGGCTGGTCCTCATCTGCGGCAACAAAAGCGAGCTGGCGGTCGGCTACACCACCGTCTACGGGATCGACATGGCCGGCGGCTTCGCGGTCATCAAGGACGTCACCAAGTCGAGCGTGTACGCCCTGGCCGCGGCTCGTAACGAGCTGGCCGGCTATGACCTCATCCCGGCGTCGATCCTGGCCAAGCCACCGTCGGCGGAGCTGCGCCCCGACCAGCGCGACACCGACTCCCTCCCGCCGTACGAGGTCCTCGACCCCATCGTGCTGGCCTACGTCGAGCAGGACGCCACCGCCGAGGACCTGGTGGAGGCCGGCCACGATGCGGAGACGGTGCAGCGCATCACCCGCATGATCGACGCGGCCGAATGGAAGCGGCGCCAGGCGCCGGTCGGCGTGCGGGTGACGCCGAAGGCCTTCGGCAAGGATCGCCGGGTGCCGATCGTCAACCGCTACCGAGGGTGAACCTGGCGGAGACGGCGCGGGTGACCTCCGCCGCGGCTGCGCTCGAACAGGCCACCTTCGAACTGCTCGGCGGGTGGGTCTCGTCGGTGCCGGAGCCCGCCGCCCGGGTCCTGCTGGCCGAGCACGCGCTCCACCACGCCTGGCACGCCCGGCTCTGGCGGGAGCGGGTGCCCGAGGCGGTCGGTCTCGATCTGGCCGGCGGGCAGATGAGCGATGGTCCGCAGCCGCTCATCGTCACCCTCCTCGCCAGGGTTGCCGAACTGTCCGGCGAGGGCCCGGTCAACACCGTCGATCGCCTCACTGCCACCTCCGTCGCACTCGCCGGGGACCGGGCCGCGGCCTACGAAGCCGTGCGGCTGGCATGCTCGCCGGCGTCCGACGGGCCGGTCCTACGGGTCCTGACGTTGGTCACCGAGGATCAGCGGCGCCACCGCGCCGAGGCGGTGGCGCTGCTCGCCGGCCTCCATCCCGGCCAGCGCTGACGTGATCTGTGGCTAGGAGTCCCAGCAGATCGGTCGGGACTAGCCTCCGGCCCCATGAAGCGACTCCTGCTCCTGGTCCTCCTCATCGGCCTCGGTGTGTTCGCGGCGAAGAAGCTCCGCGAGATCTGATCCCCTCGGCCCGAACCTGACGCCGGGCCAGGGTCCGGCGTCGTTCCCGGCGCTCTGCTCGAGACACCCTTTCCTGGTGTTGCACGCCTTCTCATGATCTTCTAGGATCGGCAGGCCGACTTCCCCTCGTCGACTGTTCCGACCCGAGGGGTTCCCGTGCTCGTCGCCTGCTGGGCTGCAAAGGGGGGTAGCGGCACCACTGTGGTGTCCGTCGCCCTCGCCACCGTCCTTGCCCGGAGCGCCCCCCAGGGTGCCTTACTGGTCGACCTCGATGGCGACGTGCCGGCCG
>DASXLH010000046.1:0-2641 GCA_036496335.1 Acidimicrobiales bacterium | reverse complement strand
CCGGATCCAGGTCCTGCCGAGCTCCCGCCATGTGGCCGTGCGGGTCGACGGCCTGGTGGTGGCCGAGTCGAGCCGTCCGACGTTCCTCTACGAGACGGGCCTGCCCCGGCGGACCTACTTCTCCAAGCTCGACGTCCGGATGGACCTGTTGACGCCGACCGCCACCACCACCCGCTGCCCCTACAAGGGCAAGGCGTCCTACTGGACGCTCACCACCCCCGACGAGGTGCATCCGGACTGGGTGTGGTCCTACCCGGCTCCGTCCCGGGAGTCGATGCAGGTCGCCGGGCTGGTGGCCTTCTTCGACGAGCGGGTCGACGTCATCGTCGACGGGGTCCAGCAGGCCCGGCTGGTGACGCCCTTCTCCTGAGCCGCGATCTGCGTTCGCACCCCTGCGTCTGTTCACCGACAGCCACCGATGCCTGGGAAGCAACGGTCGGCGAAGCCTGGCCCCTTGTTCCGGCCGGCGCCCCGTCGTTCAATGGACGGTGATCCGGCTCTCGGGTCCCGAGGGGAATGCACCGGGTGCTCCGCCGTCGCGACGGACCCGACGCCCCGCCCGTGGCCCGCGCCGGCAGAGGGGACGGAGGAGCGCATGGCCAGCACACAGGTACGTCAGCGGTTGATCTCGGCCGACTCGCACGTGACCATCACCGACGAGGCTTTCTTCCGGCACCTGCCGTCGAAGCACCGTGGGGCGGTCGACGAAGCGGTGGCGGCGGCCAAGGCGGCAGCCGCGGCCCTCAACATGCCGAACAACCGTGAAGGGCGCGACTGGCCGGCCCAGGGCCGTCCCGGCGACGCCGACCAGAAGGCCCGCATGGAGGACCAGGACACCGACGGCGTCTCCGCCGAGGTCCTCTACGTGCAGGGCACCTTCGGCTTCGACGGCGGGCTCTTCTACCGCCTGCAGGATCCGGCGGCCCGGGTGGCCGCCTTCCAGGCCTACAACAGCGCCATGGCCGAGTGGATCGAAGCCGCTCCCGACCGCTTCCTGCCGGTCGGGATCATCCCGATCGCCGAGCCGGCCGAATCGGTGGCCGAGCTGCAGCGCCTCGTCGGCCTGGGCTTCAAGGCCGTGCAGGTGTCGGGCTACCCGGACGTCTACGACTACCCGACGTTCGCCGATCCCCGCTACGACCCGCTCTGGGACGCGCTGACCGAGGCCCGCCTGCCGCTCAGCCTGCACACGACCTCGACCAAGGGACTCACCTTCGTCCGGGCCGCCGACCCCACCCCGGCCAAGGGCATCTTCCAGTCGCTCCCGCCGATGTTCATGGCCGAGATCCTCGGCACCTTCATCGCCGGCGGCGTCCTCAAGAAGCACCCCGACCTGCACATCGTGCTGGTCGAAGCCGGCATCGGCTGGATCCCGTACTACCTCGAGCGGCTCGACACCATGCACCGGCGCCACAACTGGGCGGCCCGGGGGATGATGCAGGAGCTCCCCAGCTCGTTCTGGTACCGCCAGTGCCACGCCACCTTCGAGGACGACATGGTCGGGATGGAGATCCTCGACCGGGTCGGCGTCGACAACGTGATGTGGGCCAGCGACTACCCGCACCCCGACAGCACCTGGCCCGAGTCGCAGGACGTCGTGGTGAAGCACTTCGAGCACCTGCCCGACGACGACAAGCAGAAGATCTGCTGGAAGAACGCCGCCGCGCTCTACCAGCTCGCCTGAAGCTTCTCCCGACATGGGGAAGCTTTCCCCTAAATATGAGTGACAAGCTCAGGTATTGAGCTATCCCCACCGATGTGAGGACCTCCTGGCGCTGTTGCGGCTGAGCCGCCCCCCGTCGTCGCCGCCCCCAGGAGGTCCTCATGTCGCTTGCTCCCATCCCGCTCGCCCCACTCGAAACGGCTTCGTCGCCGTCCGACGTCGGCCATGACGAGGCGGTTGATGCCGCCGGCGGGCCCGTCGTTTGCGCCGAGACGCTGGGATCCATCGTGCGGGGCCTGGCCGTCGCAGCCACCTTCTGGCGCCCGCTGGGGCAGCACCGTCACCACGAGCGGTACTCGGTGCGCCTGCTGGCCACGCCGGCCTACGACGTCTGGCTGATCGGTTGGTGGCCCGGTCAGCGGGTCGGCTGTCACGACCACGGCCGCGCCGTCGGTGCCCTCACCGTCGTCGAGGGCGCCCTGGTCGACGCCACGGTCGTACGGCCCCAGGGCGACCGGGTGGGCGGCCGCACCCACGTGGAGCGCCGCCTGCTCCGGCCCGGGGCGCTGCGCCAGCTCCCGGCCGACCTGGTGCACGACGTCCAGAACGCCGGGACGGTGCCGGCCACCAGCATCCACGCCTACTCACCCCCGCTCACGACGATGGCCTTCTACGGCGACGACGGGGAGGTGCTCCGACAGGAAGCGGTCGGCGACGTGCCTCCCGTCCTGGTGGGGAGCACGGGCACGACGATCCATCCGTCACTGCGGGATTGAGGTCGGTCGGGCACCGTCCTCTCGATCCGCGTTCTCCCTAGGATCGGGGCATGAGCGTGCCGGTTCAGATCGAGTCCATCCGCGCCGAGCTCGAAGCGGAGGGAGCCGCCGCCTTCCTCGTCACCGTGGGGCCGGACAGCACGCCTCACGTCGTGTCGGCCCTCGTGAGCTGGGTCGGCGACCGCCTGGCGGTGGGATCAGG
>DASXLH010000045.1:0-1514 GCA_036496335.1 Acidimicrobiales bacterium | reverse complement strand
TAGACGGGCTGGCAGTCGTCGAGAACGTCCAGTAGATCGGTCAGGCCGGTCAGCTCGAGAAGGCGCCTGACGTCGGTGCTGGGGCAGCGCAGAAGGAGCTCGCCGCCGTCATGCTTCAGGCGGCTGCGGGCGAGTACGAGGGCGACCAGGGCGTCGAAGTCGAGCTTGGCGGTCGGGCCGAGGTCGAGGACGACGCGGTTGTGCCCTTGGTCGGCGAGCTCGTCGAGTCTGCGCTGCAGCTGAGCGGCGCTGTCCTGGTGGAGCTCGCCGTCGACGGTGACCCAATGCCAACCGTCCCTATGGTTAGTACTCAAGGTGATCATGTGGTCAGGGTGATCATTCAGGCCGCCGCCTCCTCCTCGTTGGTGGCGGTGGTGGGATTGCGGAGCTCGGCGAGCAGGTGCTCCCAGCGCAGCTGCTGAGCGAGCCAGCGCAGGGCGACCTCCTTGCCGGGTCCATGGGTGGACGTGTGGTGGCTGTGGTGTGTCTGTGGTGTCTTCATGGCTCTTCTTTCAACAACAGGTCACCACACCTGTTACCCGGAGTGCTAGCTCAAGTAAGCGAATGTGACAGCAGTCACATACTCCTGACGGGTCGTCAGGTAGCGACCCTCCGGAGCGAACGCACCAGCTGGTGGTCGCCGGTGAACAGGCGCCGCACGGTCGCCTCGCCCGCCACCAGGGCGGCGAAGGCGTTCCCCCCGAGCAGCATGTACATCACGACCAGCTGGAGGCGGATGGCCTCGGTGGCTGACGCTCCGGCCAGGATCATCCCGGTCATGGCGCCGGGCAGGGCCACCAGGCCGACCACCTTCGTTTGATCGATCGTCGGCAGCATGGCCGTCCGCATCGCCGCCCGGTGCCAGGGCGACGCCGCTTGGTGGCTGGTCTGACCGAGGCACAGGCGGGCCTCGACCTCCCGGCGGTGGGCGGCCAGGTCGTCGCGCATGCGCACCATGACGAGCGAGGTCGTGTTCATGGCGCTGGCGATGATCATCGACCCGAGGGGGATCACCGCCCGGGCCGCCGTCGGAATGATGCCGAGGACGACGAGGACCCCGAGCGTGCTGGCCGCCGCCAGCGCGATGGCCGCCGCCGAGATGACGAAGTGCCCGGGAACGAGGCGGCCGCGCCGGCCCGATGTGAAGGTTGCTGTTCCCACCATCACGGCCAGGACACCCAACGTGAGGGCGCCGTGACCCTTGAACACGTAGTCGAGGACGTAGCCGATGGCCAGGAGCTGCGCGAACGAGCGGAAGGTGGCGAGGAGGAGGTCGCCCTCCAGACCCACCTCGCGGACGCGGGACACGACCACGGCGACGGCGACCAGGCAAAGGGCGAGGCCGACGTCGGCGAAGGAGATGCTCCCGCTCAGGCTGAGTGACGAGGATGCGCCCGACGCGGCCGCCACCATCACGCGGGGGCCGCCACTTCGATGACGGCGTCGGCCAGCTCAGCTGCCTGTCGGGGGTCGTGGGTGACGAGCACCACGGTGAGCCCGCTGTCGGCGAGGGA
>DASXLH010000044.1:0-10160 GCA_036496335.1 Acidimicrobiales bacterium | reverse complement strand
CGCCCCAGGATGATGCTGCCGGTGACGAAGGCCAGGGGCGCGGCCGTCGCCAGCGCCACCTCGGCCCCGTCGACCTGGGAGGTGGAGGTCCCCCGCAGCTGACGTACGGCTTCGAGCACGAGGCCGATCCCGTGCACGTAGGCCTCGGCGATGTTGCCTCCGCTGGTGTTGACGGGCAATCGCCCGCCCGGGGCCGTGAGGTTCTCGAAGGTCACGAACTCGTTGACCTCCTCCGGGGTGCAGAAGCCGTGCTCGACGATCGACATGAGGACGGCGCCGGTGAAGTTGTCGTAGAGCTGGGCCACGTCGACGTCGGCGGGTGTGACCCCGGCCATTGCGAATGCCCGCCTGGCGACGTTCTTCATGTTGGAGGTGGCGAAGTCGGGCCCGCCCTGGGCGGCCGGGAACTGCCGGCGGTCGGAGCCGGTGGCGATGCCGAGGATGAGCGCGGCGTCGTGGCGGAGGTCGCGGGCCCGCTCGGCGGTGGTGACGATGACCGCGGCCGCGCAGTCGTTCTCCATGCAGCAGTCGAAGAGGTGCTGTGGCTCGACGATCCAACGAGAGCTGTCGTAGTCGTCCGCTTCGAGCGGGCGGCCGTACATCACCGCTCGGGGGTTGCGCTGCGCGTGGTGGTAACAAGCCAGCGAGATGGCCCGGAGGGCGTCCTGGTGGATCCCGTGGTCGTGCAGGAACCTCGTCGTGCGTAACGTGTAGGTCTGGACGGGAGCGAGCACCCCGTAGGGCACGGTCCACGAGCCGGGGAAGCCGACGGTGTCGACCGTGCCGGCGCCGCCTCCGTAGCCGCCGAACTGCCCGAAGCGGCCGAACTGCCCCTGGGCCAGCGCTCGGAAGGCCACGACGTAGTCGGCGTAGCCGGCGGCGACGGCGGCGGCGGCGTTGGCGATGGCTGCGGCCGCATGGCCGGAGACCCCGACGGTGGCCGAGTACTTGAGGTCGGGCAGGTCGAGCGCGGTCGCGAGGCGGGCCCCGTCGTTGCGGTCGCCGCTGAAGGAGGAGAAGCCGTCGATCGCCCGCACATCGAGGCCGGCGTCCTCCGCCGCCGCGATCGTGGCCTGCAGGGCCATCTTGAACTCGGCGTCGGGCGACCCGCCCCGCCGGTGGTAGGCGGTCTCCCCGATCCCGGCGATGGCCGTCGCTCCCGAGATCGTTCCCCCCACGCCTGCCTCCCCGGCCGCCAGCATGACTCCCCGGTCCGGCTAGGCCGGCCCGGGATTGCGGATGTAGACGCCCTGCGCCACCGACGCGGTGAGACCGCCGGAGGCGTCGAAGAGCGAGGCCTGCACGAAGCCCTGGTTCCCGGCCAGGGACTGGGTGTGCACGTCGAAGAGGTGCCACTCGTCGACGGCGGGCCAGCGGTGGAACCACACCGAGTGGGATGAGCTGAGGCTCACCACCGGGGCCTCGTCGAGCTCGTTGTGGGTCGCTCGGGCCGACCAGTTCATCCCGAAGTCCGACCAGAAGGCCCGCACCGCCCCCTCCAACCAGGGGTCGTCCGGGAGCTCCACCGAGCTGCGCACCCAGAGGGGGTGCGACGGGGGTTCGGCATCGTCCTCCGAGGTGGGATAGCCGACGTCGAAGACCCCCCAGCGCAGGAAGTGGCCCATGGCCTCGGGCGCGCCGGGCGAGAGGTCAGGAGGGGCGATCGCCGGGATCGGGTGACGTTGCCAGTCGAGCCCGGCGGCCGGCACCGCCGAGACCACGGTGGCGTGCACGATCAGCGAATCGCCCTGGAAGCCCCGAACGTCCCGGTGCTGGAGCGACCCCCCGTCCCGAACCCGCTCGACCCGGAAGTCGACCGGTTCACCTGATTCACCGGTTCGCAGCAGGTCGACGTGGATCGACGACGGAACGGCGCCATCCGGCACGGTGTGGGCGCAGGCGGCGAGGCTCTGGGCGATCATCTGGCCCCCGAACAGACCCCGACGCGGCGCCCCACCCGAGCCGGTCTGGCCGCGGGCCGAGCTGTCGTCGACCGGTTCGACCCCGACGACGGACCGCAGCGCGTCGATCACCGCCTGGACATCCGTCATGCTCGTCTCGACCTCCTCGCCCGCCCGACCCGTTCGCAACGTAGCCAAGGGGCCGCGCTCATGGTCACGTCCGGCCCCGGGGGAGCCTGCGGTCGCCGGTCGTGCTCGTCCGTTAGCGTTCCCCGATGGCTCGGTTGGCTCGTTCATGCAGCCGGCGCAACGGGGCTCGGCGGCCCGCTTCGGTGTTCGGAGTGGTGCTGGCCGTCGTCTCGCTCGCCGCGACGGCTCTGGTCGGTGTCTCTCTCCAGGGGGTCCGGGCCGAGGCCCGGGGCACCGTTCCCTTCGCCTCGGGCGGCGTGGTCAACTTCGGCGACGCCGGCCACTACGGCAGCCCCACCACCACGACGGTCAACGCACCGATCGTGGGGATGGCGTCGACGCGCTCCGGACAGGGCTACTGGCTCACCGCCGCCGATGGCGGGGTCTTCGCCTACGGCGACGCGGGCTTTCACGGGTCGGCGGGCAACATCGATCTCTACGCCCCCGTGATCGGCATCACCGCCACGCCCTCCGGTCAGGGGTACTGGCAGCTGGCGCTGGATGGCGGGGTCTTCACCTACGGTGACGCCTCCTTCCGGGGCTCGACCGGGGGCATGCGGCTGAACCAGCCCGTGGTCGGCATGACGTCGACGCCGTCCGGCCAGGGCTACTGGCTGGTGGCGAGCGACGGCGGGATCTTCGCCTTCGGTGACGCCTCCTTCAGGGGCTCGACCGGGGGGATGCGGCTCAACTCGCCGATCGTGGGGATGGAGACGACGCCCTCCGGCCAGGGCTACTGGCTGGTGGCGAGCGACGGCGGCATCTTCGGCTTCGGCGATGCCGCCTTCTACGGCTCCACGGGCGGGCAGGCCCTGCGGGCGTCGATCGTCGGCATGGTGGCGTCGCCCAGTGGCGGGGGTTACACGCTGGCCGGTCGGGACGGTTCCGTCTACGTCTTCGGCGACGCCGTCCGGTACGGGTCGAACGCCGGCGTGGTGCCCACTCCGCCGATCGTCGGCATCGAGCGGACGCCCTCCGGCCATGGCTACTGGCTCCTCGACAACGATGTCTTCCCCACCAGCTTCGCTCACCCGGGCGCCCCGGGCGGGGTCCGCGCTTCGATCGTCGCCGCCGCCGCCGGCGAGGTCGGCGCCAACCCGTTCAGCGGCCGCGCCTGCAATCCCTACGGACCCTGCGAGGACTGGTGCGCGCTGTTCGCCACGTGGGTCTGGAACCGCGCCGGCATCCCGATCCCGAACTATCCGTTCACGGGCAGCGTGTGGGCCTGGGAGGCGGCACGGGGCAAGGCGCTGTCTCCCTGGGCCCGACCCAGCCCGGGCGACCTCGTCCTGTACGGGACCGGTCCGAGGAGCGCCTCGACCTCGGTGCACATGGGCGTCGTCGCCCAGGTCTGGCCCGACGGGGCGATCGTCACGGTCGAGGGAAACGCCGGGCCCGGCCCGGAGGGCCGCCACGACGTGATCATCAAGGGCCCGTACCTGCCGGCCTTCTCGCAGCAGTACAACGGCTTCGGCATCTACGCCTTCGCCACGCCCTGACCATCCACGCCGGGACCACGATCTGAGGGCGGTCGACCTCTAACGTCGCCATCTTGATTCCGACCCGACCGGGCGGTGCCGCTCGACTGGCCGGGACGCTGTTGGCGGTGGCGCTGCTCGCCTCGTGCTCGAGCCGATCGGGCTCGGCGGCACCGACCTCCACGACCGCGGCTTCCACGTCGTCGTCGAGCGTCACCACCACGGTGCCCCTGCGCTCGTTCACCGTGGCCGCCTCGGGCGACATCCTGCTGCACACACCCGTGCAGGCGAGCGCTCGGGCCAACGCCGGCGGCAAGGGCTTCGACTTCAACCCGATGTTCGACGACGTTCGCCCGGTCCTCTCGTCGGCCGACCTCGCCATCTGCCACCTCGAGACCCCGCTCTCGGGCGACGACACGCACCTGTCGGGGTTCCCCACGTTCAACGTGCCGCACGAGATCGCGCCGGCTCTGGCCGGGGCCGGCTTCAAGGCCTGCGACAGCTCGTCGAACCACGCCGTCGACCAGGGGCTGCGAGGCGTGAAGGACACGCTGGACGCCCTCGACGCCGCCGGTCTCGGGCACACCGGCGGCGCCCGTTCCGAGGCGGAGGCGGCCATGCCACCGATCTACGACGTGAAGGGCGTCAAGGTCGGCCACCTCGCCTACACGTTCTCGTACAACGGCAACCCGGTGCCGAAGGACGCCCCGTGGATGGCCCGCTACCTGTGGACCACCGTCGGCGAGGGCCAGATCCTGGCCGACGCGCAGGCGCTCAAGGCACGAGGGGCCGAGTTCGTGATCGTGAGCATGCACTGGGGCGCCGAGTACGGCCTGGCCGTCGACCCGGGCGTGGTCAAGCTCGCCCACGATCTGCTGGCGTCGCCCGACATCGACCTCGTGCTCGGCGATCACGGCCACGTTCCGCAGGCCTGTGAGAAGGTCGGCGGGAAGTACGTCGAGTACGACATGGGTAACTTCCTGTCGAACCAGTCCCCGCAGACCGATCGGACGCTGCCGGCCGACACCCAGGACGGGGTCATCCTGCTCTTCGAGGTGCAGGAGCTGACCCCCGGCCGGTTCGGCGTGACCCAGCTCCGCTTCGTCCCGACCTTCGTCACGCTCCCCGGCCACCGGGTGCGCCAGGCCAAGGGGCCGGATCTCCAGGCCTCCTACGAACGGACCGTTCGGGCCATCACCACGCCCCCGGCCGGTGTCGGCCCCTGCGACGCGCAGCCGGCGTTCTGACCGGTCAGCACCCCCAACGGGATTCGAACCCGTGTCGCCACCTTGAAAGGGTGGTGTCCTAGGCCTCTAGACGATGGGGGCCGGCTGGCGATGCTCCATGGGAAGTGGGCCGGCCCGCCACTCTAGGAGCAGGTCAGGGTCGGGAGACCGCCTCGACGATCGCCTCGAGCAGGTACCCGAGATAGGCGTAGAGGGCCAGGAGGGGACCGTCGGGGTCGTGGGGCGCGGCCATGAGGTCGGTCTCCTCGCTCACGTCGAGGCGGGTCCCGAGGACCAGGCGCAGGTCGTTCACCGCGCTCATCCAGGCATAGAGCTGCGCCTCGTCGATCCGGCGGGCCTCGATCGTGTCGAGCATGATCCGGGCCGCGGCCCGGCGACGGTCGGCGAGCTCGTCCCGTACGAGCCGCTGGTAGGCGATGTCCTTCTCCGGGTCGTCGGCGTAGGCGGTCGGGAAGAGCCGCCGCAACGCCGGATCGGCGAGGTCACCGTCGAGCAGATCGCCGAGCTGCGGGATGACCGTGCGCAGCAGCGACCGCTCCTCGTCGGGCAGGCGGATTTCGTAGTCACCCTTGCGGTTCCGCCGTACCCGTTTCCCGATCAGCACCGATTCCGTCCCTTCACGACCTCGTCACCGCGACCGATCCGGAAGACGGCCCTTCGTTCGAGTCGCGGTCAGTCAGGCTGCATCGTCGCCCACAGCCCGTGCTCGTGCAGGCGGAACACGTCGAGTTCGCACTTCTCGCGGGTTCCGTTCGAGACCACCGCCCGGCCCTTCTCGTGGACGTCGAGCATGAGCGAGGTGGCCTTCTCCCGGCTGTAGCCGAACAGCTTCTGGAAAACGTGCGTCACGTAGGACATGAGGTTGATGGGATCGTTCCAGACCAGGACGATCCACGGGGTCTCCAGGTCGACGACGTCGTCGGTGGTGGGTTCGTCGACCTCGGTCGGCGCCGGCGCCGGCGACGGGGGCGGAGGCGAGCTCATGTCGTCATGCCGCCACCGGCTCAGGTCGGGGCTGGGGGACCGCTCGAGGGACGGAGGTCGTCAGTTGCAGCTGGATGGCCGATATCCAGACGGCCAGCGCCCCGCAGACGTGGATGCCGACGAGCAGGGGCGGCACGTGGGTGAAGTACTGCGTGTAGCCGACGACGGCCTGGGCCACGAGGACGACCAGGAGGCGGCTGACCTGGTCCTGCAGCCCGGCGGCCGCGCCCGGTTGACGCGACAGCCAGGCGACACCGAGGACCGCAGCCAGGAGCACCATCACCACCATGCCGTGGACGCGGGCCACGTCGGCGATGGGGTAGTGCAGCCGTGCCGCCTGCTTGTCGCCGGCGTGCGGACCGGTGGCGGTGACCACCGTGCCGGTGAACACGGCCACCGCGGCGATGCCCAGCACGGCCCGGGACGCCCAGCTGACCTGCCGGGCGAGGGGCGACGGGGGCTCCGGGGCTGTCGGCGACGGTGTCGATGCCGGCGACCCGGTGGGAAGGGGGTCGGGGAGCCCGGCGCGATGGTGCAGGACGACCGCGTTCCACACGATCGCCATCGACAGCAGGAAGTGGGCCATCACGAGCTTGGGCGAGAGGTCGAGCAGGACCACGAGGCCACCGAGCACGATCTGGGCGAGCACCCCGGCCACGAGTCCGAGCGACAGCAGCGTGAGGTCGCGCCGCCGTGGGCGTCGCCGCAGCGAACCGAGCACGGCGAGGATGACGGCCACCGAGACGATGCCGGTGATGGTCCGGTTGGTGAACTCGACCATGGCCGGGGCGTCGTGCACGTCTGCGGGGGCCACATGGCCGGCGGAGCAGGTCGGCCAGTCGGTGCACCCCAGGCCCGAGCCCGTCAGCCGGACGGCGGCGCCGGTGACGACGATCACGGTGATGGAGGCGAGGGCGATCAGCGTGATTCGGCGGTAGGCCTGCGGGGAGATGCCTCCCCGGCGCCCCGGGCCAGGGCTTCCGGGGACTGGCGTTTCGGCGGGCACCTGCAGATCGTACGTAGGCCATCTGGTGACTTCCGGGTCAGGAACGGCAAGACCTAGGCTCGCCGTCCGTGCACCCGCAGGTCCGTTCCCCCCAGCTCGACGCGGGGGAGAACGGCGGACCGAAGGGACCGAGTGGGCGGCTCGGGACGGTGGGTGCCTACGTCGCACTCACCAAGCCGCGCATCATCGAGCTGCTCCTCGTCACGACGGTGCCGACGATGATCGTCGCCGACAAGGGCCTCCCGTCGTTCTGGCTGATGCTGACCACGGTGGTCGGCGGCACCCTCGCCGCGGGTGGCGCGAACGCCATCAACATGTTCATCGACCGCGACATCGACACGGTCATGCGCCGCACCCGCCATCGGCCGCTCGTCACCGGCGCCATTCGGCCCCGCGACGCCCTGGTGTTCGCCATCGCTCTCGAGATCGTCGCCTTCCTCCAGCTCTGGCTGACGGTCAACCTGCTGAGCGCCGTCCT
Organism: Acidimicrobiales bacterium; assembly: GCA_036496335.1. Taxonomy (GTDB): domain Bacteria; phylum Actinomycetota; class Acidimicrobiia; order Acidimicrobiales; family CADCSY01; genus JAEKLB01. The sequence goes on along the minus strand of DASXLH010000044.1, from coordinate 2,877 downwards.
CGCGGTCAGCGCCACCCTCTTCTACGTCTTCGTCTACACGCTGTGGCTGAAGCGGACGTCGACCAGCAACATCGTGATCGGGGGGGCCGCCGGCGCCGTCCCGGTGCTGGTGGGCTGGGCAGCCGTGACCGGCACGCTCGCCTGGCCGCCGGTCGTCCTGTTCGCCGTGATCTTCGTCTGGACCCCCCCGCACTTCTGGGCCCTGGCCGTCCGGTATCGGGAGGACTACGCCGCCGCCGAGGTCCCGATGCTGCCGGTGGTCGCCAGCCTCCACACCACGGCCCTGCGGATGTTGCGCTACACGCTCATCCTCTGGAGCCTGACCCTCGTGTTCGGCCGGGTGGCCGATCTCGGCCCCGTCTACGGCGCTGCCGCCATCGGTCTCGGTGCCGTGTTCACCTGGTACGTCCTGCGCCTGTTGCGCGAGCCGACGCCCAAGGTCGCCATGCGGGTGTTCACCTGGTCCATCACCTACCTCACGCTGCTCTTCGGCGCCATGGCGCTCGACGTGCTCCTGCGCCACGGTTTTTGAGGGTGGGCGCCTCCCGCGGTGGGTCGGACAGGTGGTTTCGTCCCGGGGAAGTGGCCCTGTGTAGAGTCCGCGGCCGGCTCCTGACGGTCGACCCGAGGTTCACCGCACGCACATGGCCATGACCGAGATCAGACCTGCGCCCGAGTCGGCGCCGCTCCCGGTGCAGGCTGTCGCGCCGGCCCCGCAGCCACCGGCGGAGCGCCCCGGTCTCGCCGGCTGGCTGACCACCTCCGACCACAAGCGCATCGGCCGGCTGTACGTCGTCACCTCCCTGCTCCTCGGGCTCGTCGCCACCGGGGTGGGCACCGTGATCGCCGCCGAGGAGGTGCACACCGGGTTCGACCTCGTCGACGCCCGGACCTTCCTCCAGCTGTTCACCCTCCACCAGGAGGCGGCCGTGTGGCTCTTCGTGGTGCCGCTGGTGCTCGGGCTCGCCACCCTGGTCGTGCCCCTCCAGGTGGGTTCGCCCGAGATCGCCTTCCCCCGGGGCGCGGCCACGGCCTACTGGGCTTACGTGCTGGGCGCCACGCTCCTCCTGGCCGCCTACATCACCGACGGTGGCCCGGCCGGAGGCACCTTCGCGGCGGTCGACCTGCACCTGCTCGCCCTGATCCTGGTCCTGGTGGCGCTCACGCTGGGGATGATCTGCGTCGTCACCACGGCCCTCACCATGCGGACCACGGGCCTGACGATGATCCGCGTTCCTGCCTTCACCTGGTCGATGGTCGTCGCCGGCGGCCTCACCCTGCTCAGCGCCCCTGTGCTCGTGGCCGGGCTTGTGTTCCTCTTCGTGACCCACCACTTCGGGGGGGCCTACGGGATCGACAACTACGGCACGCTGTCGTGGGCCTACACGGTGCCGTCGATCTACCTGGTGGCCATCCCCGCCGCCGGGATCGCGCTCGAGATCGTGCCCGTCCTGGGCCATAACCCGGTGCGGCGCCACGAAGCCGTGCTGGTGCTGATCGGCCTGCTCGGGATCATCAGCATCGGCGCCTGGGCCCAGGCCCCGAGCACCTTTGACCAGCTCCTCTACGTCGCCTTCGGCCTGGTCGCGGTCGTGCCGGCCCTGGCCATCATCGGGCTGGTGGGCGACACGCTGCGGGCCGGCCGTCCGGAGCTGCGGATCCCCCTCGTGTTCGCGGTGGGCAGCCTGGTGATGCTGCTCGCCGGCACCGGGGCCGGTGCCCTCTCCGTCATCGACGGCCTCGACCTGCGAGGCACCACCTGGATCGCCGCCATCTTCCACCTCGTCGTGTTCGGGGCCGGCGCCCTCGGCGCCCTCGGCGGGCTGTGGTGGTGGGCGCCCAAGTTCTACGGCCGACGGCTCTCTGATGGCGCCGGCGCGCTCGCCTTCGCCGCGGTGTTCCTCGGGACCCTCGCCATCGCTGTCGCCGACCTCGTCAACGGCCTCTCCCAGGACGTGCTCCTTGTGCCGGGGGCCTCGTCCGACACCGGCTACGTCGGGCTCAACATCCTGGCGGTCGCCGGTTCCGTCCTCCTCGTCGTGGGGGTGCTGGTGGCCCTGGCCGCGCTGGTGATGGCCGGGCTCGGCCGCGCGTCGGGGCAGACCGACCCGTGGGGCGGCGCCACGCTCGAGTGGGCCACTGCCTCGCCCCCCGTCCGCGCCAACTTCGCCGGGCCGCTCGCCGTCGTCCGCTCCTCCACGCCGCTGCTCGACGAGAGAGAGGCCTGATGGCGCTCACCGCCCCCCTGCCCCTCCCGGCGCCGCCCGCGCACCGCCGCGGCACCAGCATGACGGGCGCCATCCTCGCCATCGCCGCCGGCGCGATGCTCATGGCCGGGCTGCTGGCCTCCTACTTCGCCGCCCGCAACGCCGTGCTCAACGGCAAGGGCACCTGGGGGCTCCCCCGGGGCACGATGCCGAACTCGGCGCTCGCCGTCACCTACGGCGCGCTCTTCCTCTCGTCCTTCACGGCCCAGTGGGCGGTGTCCGCCATCAAGGACGGTGAGCGCCGGCAGGTCTACGTGGCGGTCGGGACCACGATCCTCCTGGGCGTCGCCTTCGTGAACGGGCTCACGTTCAGCTACACGCAGCTCGGCCTGGTGGCGGGCAAGAGCGCCTACGCCGACTACGTCTACGCCGTGTCGGGCACGCATCTCGCCCTGGTTCTCGCCGGCCTGCTGGTGATGGTCATCACGGGCTTCCGGGTCCTCGGCGGCCAGCCGGGCCCGAACAACCGGGAGCTCGTGGCCAGCTCGGTCGCCCTCTGGCACTTCGTCGTCTTCGCCGGCGTGGTCGTGTGGTGGTGCCTGTTCTTCCTCACGGGAGGGCCCGGATGATCCCCACCGCCGGGAAGTTCTGGTTCACGGTCGCCGCACTG
>DASXLH010000043.1:0-3220 GCA_036496335.1 Acidimicrobiales bacterium | reverse complement strand
ACGCCGTCGAGCTGTGGCGCCACTCGGCCTGGCTGGCCCGCTACCCGAACGTCTACGAGATCAAGCGCAACCGGGACAAGAGCCCCGACGTGCCGGTGATGGAGTACTACCGGGCGCAGCGGGCCAACCGCAGCAGCTGACTCCGACAAGGAACCGGGGAGGAGGCTGAAGGGGCGGGGGAGCCGCGGGTAGCCTTGCCAGCCGCATGTTCGACGCCCTCTCCGACCGCTTCGACGGCATCTTCTCGCGCCTGCGGAGCCGGGGTCGCCTGAGCGACGCCGACGTCGACGAGGTCCTGCGGGAGATCCGTCTGGCTCTGCTCGAGGCCGACGTCAACTTCGCCGTGGTCCGTGGGTTCATCGAGCGGGTGCGCCAGCGGATCGTGGGCGTCGACCTCTCGAAGAGCCTGTCGCCGGCCCAGCAGGTCGTGAAGTGCGTCCATGAGGAGCTGGTCGCCACGCTCGGGGGCGAAGGCCTCCGGATCACGTTCGCCTCGAAGCCGCCCACGGTCGTGCTGATGGCCGGCCTGCAGGGCTCCGGCAAGACGACGGCCACCGCCAAGCTGGCCCGTTGGTTCAAGCAGCAGGGCCGGAACCCGCTGCTGGTCGGCGCCGACCTGCAGCGCCCGGCGGCCGTCGAGCAGCTCCGCACGTTGGGCGGTCAGGTCGGCGTCCCGGTGTTCTCCGAGCCGACCGACCCGGTGTCGGTGGCCCGGGCCGGCCTCGAGGAAGCCCGCGACAAGGGACGTGACGTCCTCATCGTCGACACCGCCGGCCGACTCGCCATCGACGAGGAGCTGATGGACGAGGTCCGTCGCATCTCGGAGGCGGTCGAGCCCAAGTACACCTTCCTCGTCGTCGACGCCATGACCGGCCAGGACGCCGTCACCGTGGCCGAGGCCTTCCACGCCACCCTCGAGATCGACGGGGTGATCCTGTCCAAGCTCGATGGCGACGCCCGGGGCGGTGCCGCCCTGTCGGTCAAGGAGGTCATCGGCCGACCGATCGCCTTCGCCTCCACCGGCGAGAAGGTGGCCGACTTCGAGCAGTTCCACCCCGACCGGATGGCCCAGCGCATCCTCGGCATGGGCGACGTGCTCACGCTGATCGAGAAGGTCGAGGCCGAGTACGACCAGGAGTCGGCGGCCAAGGCCTCCGAGGCTCTGCTCGAGGGCCAGTTCACCTTCGAGGACTTCCTGGACCAGCTCCAGCAGGTCAAGCGGATGGGGCCGCTCAACAACCTGCTCGGTATGCTCCCGGGCGTTCCGAAGGAGGTCCGGAACGCCGAGATCGGCGACAAGGAAGTCGGTCGCATCGAGGCCATCATCCGGTCCATGACGCCGGAGGAGCGTCGCAAGCCCGAGGTCATCAACGGCTCGCGACGCACCCGGATCGCAAGCGGCAGCGGCACCTCGGTCCCCGAGGTCAACCAGCTGCTGAAGCAGTTCGCCGAGATGTCGAAGATGATGAAGCGCTTCGGCGGCGCGGCCAAGGCGAAGGGCAAGTCAGGCAAGAAGAAGGGCAAGGGCAGGGTGACGACGTCGACGCCGTCACCGGCCAGATCGCCGAAGTTGAGCGATGCAGACCTGCAAGAAGAGCTGCGGCAGCTCGGGAAGGCCGGACCGTCCGGTCTCGACGAGCTGCTGGGTGTGAGGAGAGACAAGCCGTGGCCGTGAAGCTCCGCCTGATGCGGATGGGCAAGACCAAGCAGCCGACCTACCGGGTGGTGGTGGCCGACAGCCGCTCGCCCCGCGATGGCCGGTTCATCGAGATCGTGGGCACCTACGAGCCCCGCAAGGAGCCGTCGGGGGTCGTGATCGACAACCCGAAGGCCCTCGAGTGGCTGCGCAAGGGTGCTCAGCCGACCGACCGCGTCCAGCGCCTGCTCGAGCAGTCGGGCGCCTGGGCCGAGTTCAAGGCGAAGTGACGCCGATGTCCGACACCGAACCCAGCACCGCCACCACCGTGCTCGAGTACCTCGTGCGCGAGCTGGTCGACGAGCCCGATGCCGTCACCGTCGACCTGGTCAGCGGGCGCCGCGGTCCCACCCTCGAGGTCAGCGTCGCCCAGGGCGACATGGGTCGGGTGATCGGCCGGCGTGGGCGCATCGCCACTGCCATCCGCACCGTCGTGCGAGCCGCAGCCGTGAAGGACGGCACGGAGGTCGACGTCGACTTCGTCGACTGACGGGTACGTGGCCGGACCGGGTCTCCTCGAGGTCGGGCGCATCACCCGGGCCCATGGCCTGCGGGGTGAGGTGATCGTGCACTTGGTCTCCGACCGGATCGAGCGGGTGGCGCCGGGATCGGTCCTCACCACCAAGGTGGGGGAGCTCCGGGTGGAGGCGTCACGGCCACATCAGGGAAACTGGATCGTGACGCTGGCGGGGGTGGACGACCGCAACGCCGCCGAGGCCCTGCGGGGCCTGCTGCTCAGCGCCTCACCCCTCGAAGGCCTCGACGACGACGGCGACGCCCTCTGGGTGCACGAGCTGGTCGGCTGCGTGGTCGCGACTCCCGACGGGACCGAGCACGGCACCGTTGCCTCGGTGGAGGCCAATCCGGCCAGCGACCTGCTGGTGCTCGACGACGGGCGCCTCGTGCCGCTCACCTTCCTGGTGGGGCGCGAAGCGGGTCGTCTGGTGGTGGAGGTGCCGGCCGGCCTGCTCGACGACGACTGACCCGACGATGCGCATCGACGTGTTCAGCATCTTCCCGGACATGGTCGACGGGTTCTCGTCCTACGGATTGCTGGGTCGGGGCATCGAGCGGGGCCTGCTCGACCTGCGGGTGCACGACCTCCGTTCGGAGGCCACCGACCCGCACCGCTCGGTCGACGACGCCCCTTTCGGCGGGGGCGCCGGCATGGTGCTCATGCCCGAGCCGCTCTTCGCCGCCGTCGAGGCGGCCGCCCCGCCCCGTCCCCTTCTGCTGCTGGGTCCTGGCGGTCGCCCGCTCGACCAGGCCATGGTCCACGAGCTGGCGGCGCTGGACGGCTTCTCGCTGTTGTGCGGCCGCTACGAAGGCGTCGACCAGCGGGTCCGGGAGCACCTCGTCGACGGCGAGGTGTCGGTCGGCGACTACGTGCTGGCCGGCGGCGAGGTGGCCGCCATGGTGGTGGTCGAGGCCGTCGGGCGGCTCCTGGCCGGCGTGATGGGCAACGACGAGTCGGCGGCCGAGGAGTCCTTTGCCGATGGCCTGCTCGAGTACCCGCAGTACACC
>DASXLH010000042.1:0-3159 GCA_036496335.1 Acidimicrobiales bacterium | reverse complement strand
GGCGCGAAGTGGCCGTTGCCGCCACCCATCACCGGCGTGTCCCCGTTCAGCCACGCCTCGGCATCGCCCCGCCAGTAGGTGTTGCGCACCAGCTCCCGCTTCGACTCCGGGACGTAGTCCCAGATCTGCTCGGGGTCGTTGATGTGCGCGTCACAGTCGAACACCGGGAACGACTTGGTCAACCGAGTCACAGGTACCCCCCCTGTCGATTTTCCGATAACGGTAATCCCGTGGCGCACCGGGACGCCAGCGATTGCGGCACGATGTGCCGTCTCGTCGATCGTGGGCGCTGGGCGGACGAATCGCTTCGATAGGTTCGCCCCCCGACGACCGGACCGCCGTCGCCTTCGGTGACGACGACGAGCAAAGCGAGCATGTTCATGGATCGAGACCTCCCCGAGCTCCACGCCCGTGCGCTCGACGCCACCACCAAGGTCGTGGCCGGAGTCGGCTCCGGCCAGTGGGACACGTTCATGGAGACGGCCAACACCACGGTCCGCATGCTGGTCGGCCACATGGTGGGTGAGAACTCGCAGGTGGCGACGATCCTGTCGGGTCAGCCCGTGGAGCCGTACCGCGGCGTCGCCGTGGCAGCCCTGCTCGGCGAGGACCCGAAGGCGGCCTGGGACCGGGCCGCGGCCAGCGCGGTCGCCGCCTTCCGCGTCCCGGGCGCGCTCGACGCCACCTGCCCGGTGAACCCCGCCGCACCCATGACCGGCGTCGACTACTGCGGCAACCGCTTCGTGGACGTGCTCGTGCACGGGTGGGAGGTGGCCAACGTGACCGGCCAGGACTCCCGCCTCGACCCGGAGCTGGCCGAGGCGGCCCGGTCGGTGATCGAGCCGAGCATCCTGAAGCTCCGGGCCGAGGGGATCATCAGGGAGGCCGTGGCGGTGCCCGACGGCGCCAGTGCCCAGACGCGGCTGCTCTCGTACTTCGGCTTCGAGGGCTGAGACCGCGCTGACCGGGGGGACGGCACCGAGGACGGTGTCAGCCTCTGACTAGGGTCGATGCATGATCGATCTCGCCGACCTGCACATCAGCCGCACCGTCACGGTCCCCGTGGATGCCACCAAGGCCTACGAACTGGTCTCGGACGTGACCCGGATGGGCGAGTGGAGCCCGGTCTGCAAGGTCTGCACCTGGGACGAAGGCGCCGGTGCGTCGGCCGGCTCGTGGTTCACGGGCAAGAACATCGCCGGCGAGCGTGAGTGGGAGACCCGCTGCGAGGTGGTGGCGGCGGCGCCCGGCGAGGAGATCGCCTGGATCGTGGGCGGCCGGGACGACGGCACGACGCGGTGGGGCTACCGGTTCAGCCCGGTCGAGGGCGGTACCGAGATCGAGGAGTCGTGGCAGATCGTCCGCCTGCACGAGCGGATGGCCGAGATGACCGACGAGCAGGTCGACAAGATGAAGGAGCGCACCCGCACCAGCATCGAGGGGACGCTGGCCAACCTCGGGGTCGCCATGGGCGCCGGCGCCTGACCCGGGGGTCACGTCGGTGGGCCGGCTCGGCGAGGTGAGGAGCCCGGTCCCGAGCTCCGTCTACGGCACCAGCTCGGGGACCCTGACGTCGTCGGGCTCGACGTCCTCATCGGGCGCGGGGGTCGTCGCCCCTTCTATCTGGATGGTGGGCAGCAGCCGGTCGAGCCAGCGCGGCAGCCACCAGTTACGCTCGCCGAGCAGCTCCATGGTCGCCGGCACCAGGAGCAGGCGCACGACCGTCGAGTCGATCAGCACGGCGATGGCGAGGCCGGCGCCGAACAGCTTGATCGTCCGGTCGGCCTCGAGCAGGAAGCTGCCGAAGACGACCACCATGATCGCGGCGGCGGCGGTGATCACCCGGGCCGTGGCGGCCAACCCGTCGGCCACCGAGTTGCTGGCGTCGCCGGTCCGGTCCCACTCCTCCTTCACCCGCGACAGCAGGAAAACCTCGTAGTCCATCGAGAGCCCGAAGACGATGGCGAAGAGCATCATCGGCAGGAACGACTCCACCGGGGCGCCCCCGAGGCCGAGGACCGACGCCCCCCAGCCCCACTGGAAGATGGCCACGACCACGCCAAAGGCGGCGCCGATCGACAGGAGGTTCATCACCACCGCCTTGAGCGGGACGAGCACCGAGCGGAACACGACCATCAACAGCAGGAACGACAGGCCCAGGACCGCGCCGAAGAAGAGGGGAAGGCGGGCACCCAGGTAGGTGGCGAAGTCGACTTGGATGGCGGTGGCCCCCGTGACGTCGATGTGCAGACCGCCTCCGGCCTCGGCCTGCGGGACCGTGTGCTCCCGGAGCCGGTGGACCAGCGCGGTCGTGCGGGCGTCCTGGGGTGAGGTGGTGGGTACCACTTGCCACATGGCCGCGGTCGGATTGGTCGGATCGTTGGTCCGGACCGGGCTGACCTGGTCGACGCCCTCGGTGGCGGCCACCGCCTCCTGGACGCGGTCGAGCTCGGCGGTGGTGGTGCCGGGCGGGACGTCGGTCACGAGGATGAGCGGGCCGTTGAAGCCGGGACCGAAGCCGGTGGCCAGGAGGTCGTAGGCCTGGCGCGTGTCGGTCCCCTTGGGGGCGTTGCCGTCGTCGGCCGAGCCGAGGTGGAGCCCGAGCAGGGGGAGGGCGAGAACGATCAGGAAGCCGCCGCCCGCCACCACCGCCGGCCAGGGGTTGCGCTGCACGAAGCGGCTCCAGCGGAAGGCGAGCGTCTCCCGCATGGGCTTGGGCGGACGGCGCCGGACAGGGCGTCGGAGGGGCTCGACGGCGATGCTGGCGAGCAGGACCACGATCGCCAGCGGGAGGCCGACGACGAAAGGCTGGATCTTGAGGCCGAGGCCCAGCAGGGCCACCGCGACCAGGCCGGCACTGATCAGGCCGCGCCACCGGGTGAGCTCGACCCGGGTTCCGGCGAAGCCGAGCAGCGCGGGAAGCAGCGTGAGGGAGGCGACCATCGTGACCGCCACGACGGTGGCCGCCCCGACCGCCAGGCCGGAGACGAACCCGATGCCCATCAGCAGCATCCCGAGGAGCGAGATGACGACGGTGGTGCCGGCGAAGCTGACGGCGCGGCCGGCGGTGTCGATGGCGATGGTGATCGACTCGCCCACGTCATGGCCGGCGTGGAGCTGCTCGCGGAAGCGCGTGACGATGAACAGGGCGTAGTCGAT
>DASXLH010000041.1:0-7305 GCA_036496335.1 Acidimicrobiales bacterium | reverse complement strand
TGCACCAGAGGGTCCGTGGGGGGCGAAGGTGGCCGGTTGGCCGGGGGGAAGCGCCGGCGGCCCGAGCGGGCGGGTGGTCGTCGAGGTCGGCGCAGCCGACACCTTGGTGGTCGGGCTGGCGGACCCGCCGGCCGAGCTGTTGCCGGACGTCGACCCGCAGGCACCCGCGACGGCGACGATCCCCGCCGCCAGGCCGCCGAGCAGAAGGGTTCGGCGATCGATCTGGGGGCCATCGGACATGCAGGGGGCGATCCTTCCACGCCGGCTCCCGCTCCGGGCGCCGGCGAAGATCCGCGGGTGGCCGCCGCTGACCGGGCCGGAGGCCCGCGATCTGGTTGGATCTACCGGTGCCGTTCTGGGGGCCGATGTGGCGGCGGGCCCGCTCGGCGACGACTGGGATCCTGGCCGTCGCGCTGGTGTGCCTCACCCTGGCCACCTCGGTGGCGCCCGCCGGGGCCGCCTCGACCTCCCGGGCCCGGACGCCCATCCGGATCGCCCCCCGACCGACGACCACCACCACCCCGCCGCCGCCGGAGCCGCCGAAGGCGTGGATCCTCGTCGACGCCGACCGGGGCGTGGTGCTGAACGCCTACAACGCCCACGAGCCGCTGCCGGTGGCCAGCGCCGCCAAGCTCATGACCGCCCTGCTCGCCGTCCACCGCCTCGGTGCCGACGCCCCCATCCCGGTCGACTTCCTCGCGGCCAGCCGCCCCCCGTCGCGGATCGGGATGAAGGCGGGCGAGCGCTGGACGCGTCAAGAGGCGCTCGAAGCGGCGCTCATCGTGTCCGCCAACGATGCCGCCTACGCTCTCGGCACAGCGGCCGCCGGCTCCCTCGAGGCCTACGGCGCCGCCGCCGCCGCCGAGGGGCGCTCCCTCGGCCTCCGGGACAGCACCTGGGTCGACCCGGCCGGCCTCGACGGCGGGGACGGCATCGGCGCCGGCAACCACGTCTCCGCCTTCGACCTCGCCATCCTGGCTCGGGCCGTACTGGCCGATCCTCTCCTCAGCACGATCGTCGACCAGCAGCTGGCCGAGTTCGTGGGCCCGGACGGCACCAAGCACACCTTGCACCAGCACAACAAGCTCCTCGACAGCTACCCGGGCGCCATCGGGGTGAAGACGGGCTACACGTCCAATGCCGGCGAGGTGCTGGTCGCCGCCGCCCGTCGAGACGGCCGGACCCTCATCGCCGTCACGATCGGCGGGTCAGACGCCTACGGCCCGTCGACCTTCCTGCTCGACGCCGGGTTCGCATCGCCCCCGACTCCGACGGCCACCGGCGAGCGGTTGCCGATCCTGGCCGGCGCGCCCCGCGGCCCCGATGCGAGCAGCGCTCCGAAGACGATCTCCTCCTCGTCGATCGGTTCGTGGGACTCGGCGTCGACCCGGGTGGCCGGAGGGCTCGCCGTGGCCTTCGGCGCCGTGGTCGCCGCCCTTCTGATGAGGCGACGCCGAGGTCAGCGGGCGAGGACCAGCAGCGCGGACGCGCTCAGCAGCTGAGTCGGCCGCGAGGCTGGCGCGATCAGGATGCCGGCTTGTCCGTCCCGGTGGCCTCGTCTTCGTGGCTGGCCTTTCGGAACTCCTTCTGCGCCTGGCCGATGGAACGGGCCAGCTGCGGCAGCTTCGCACCCCCGAAGAGCACGAGGGCGATGGCCAACACGATGAGGAGCTCCGGAGCACCGATGTCCATGGCCGAGACGGTACCGCCGCGCCGGGCCCGCCCGGCACCGCCGGCTCGCCCGGCCGGGATCGCCGGGCGAGCCGGGCCGACTCCCCTCCGACCCCGCTCATGCGGCATCCTTTCCTCGTGCCCGCCGTCCCCGGAATCGTCCTTCTCGGTCTGTGGATCGCTCTCACCGCTTGGAAGTCGGTCTCCCTCTGGCGCAAGCGATTGGCCCGGGAGCGCCAGCAAGCGGCGTGACGGCGTCCATGGCCGAGGCCCGTCGCCCGGGGGGCGAGCGCGCCCTCGGTGATGACGAGCCGGCCGAGACCGCCGTCTAGCGTCGCCACATGTCGCGCAAGAGGTTGATCCGCTTGGTGATCGCGGCGCTCGTCTTCGCCGTCGTCGGTCGGGTGTTGGCCGTCGCCCTCGGCTCCATCGGGCCGTGGGTGCTGATCCCGCTGGTGGCCGTCGCCTTCTGGTGGCTCAACCGTCAGAGCAGCGACGTGCCGGACGATGCATCGATGGATGCCCCCGAGCGGGTCGACAAGGCCAAGTCCGCCCCGACGCCGGCCCGGCAGCCGTCGGGCAAGCGGGTCACCGCCCCGAAGCCCAAGAGCCGCAGGCGCTGATCCCAAGCCGCCCGGGTTGAGGACCGGCCGCCCGCTGGCGGTCGGGGCTAGGTCGCCGGCTCGCCGAGCCCGCTCAGCGCCGACTCCGCCTGGCCGATCCGCGGGTCGGCGGCCTCGAGGACGTAACCCCGCTCCCGGACACCCACCAGCTGGAGACCGAGCTCGGCGATCACCCGTCGGAGCCGCACCACGTGGACGCGGAGCATGGCCGTGCGACCCTGCCCGTCCGGCCAGCCTCGGGCCACGAGCTCGTCGATCGGGACCACGTCGCCGTAGTTCTCGGCCAGGGGCTCGAGGAGCCGCTCGTTGATCCGGGAGACCGAGATCCACTTCCCGGCGAAGGTGAGTCGGCCGTCGCCCGGCACCCTCGGCCGCTCCACATCGACGCAACGGAGCTCGAGCGTGCGAACCCGGGCCAGGAGATCAGCCTCGTCGAACGGGACCCGGATCCAGTCCTGTCGGGTGTCGGGGTCGATCGGGGGGGTGGCGTCGGGCTCGACCAGCAGGATCCTCGGCAGGCCGAGCTCCCGGAGCCGGTAGGCCCGAGGCGCCTCCAGCGGCCACCGCACGAAGGCCACGTGCGGGGCCGCTGGAGTTGACACCTCGCTTGCTGCGAAGTCGCTCAGATCGCGGCGTCGCCGGTCTCGCCGGTCCGCACCCGCACCAGGGTCTGCAGGGGGACCATCCAGATCTTGCCGTCACCGATCTTCCCGGTTCGGGCCGTCTCCGACAGCAACTGCACGATCTTCTCGCCGTCTTCGTCGTCGACGATCACGTCGAGTCGGACCTTCGGCACGAAGTCGATGGTGTACTCGGATCCTCGGAAGGTCTCCGTCTTCCCACCCTGGCGGCCGTAGCCCTGGACCTCGCTGACCGTGAGGCCGAGGACACCGGCCGCCCGGAGCGCGTCTTTCACCTCCTCGAGTTTGTGGGGCTTGATGATCGCGGTCACGAGACTGGGCATGAGGTTCCTTCGTCGAGGGGGCGGGCGAGCAGGTCGATCGGGGCGCTACGCACTCGTCTCGACCTCCTCCGGCGACGACGACGAGGGAAGGGGTGCCCCCCGACCCGGCAAACCGGCAGGGGTCATGTAGGTCATGCCCATCCCGAACTCCATGTGGTAAGCGGGGGTGCCGTGCTCGTGCAGGTCGAGGCCTTCGAGCTCGCCTTCCTGGGAGACACGCAGGTTCCAACTGCCCCTGATGGCCTTGATGGCGTACATGATCAGGAGGGAGACGGCCGTGACGACCACCACGCAGGTCAGGCTGCCGATGAACTGGGCCTTGAGCTGATCCCAACCACCTCCGTAGAAGAGGCCGTTGACGGTCGTGGAGGTGTCGGTGCCATCCGGCGTCGGGATGCCGTACTGGCCCGTGGCGAAGAGCCCGAGGCTCAACGTGCCCCAGATGCCAGCGAGGCCGTGGACCGGCCAGGCGCCGATCGGATCGTCGATCCGGAGGTGCTCCAGCAGCTCGATGCCGAGCGGCACCACGATGCCGGCGATCGCCCCGATGCAGATCGCACCGAAGGGTGACACCCAGTAACAGGGGCAGGTGATGGCGACCAGGCCACCGAGGAACCCGTTGATGGAGATGCCGAGGTCCCAGGTCTTGGTGCGGGGGTAGGTGAACAGGACGGCGACCATGCCGGCGGCGCAGGCGGCCAGGGTGGTGTTGGCCGAGACCCGGCCGATGCCTTCCCAGTCCATGGCGGACAGGGTCGAGCCGGGGTTGAACCCGTACCAGCCGAACCAGAGGATGACGCCGCCGATGGCGCCCATCGTGAGGTCGTGGGGCGGCAGGGGGCCGCCGCCGTCGCGCTTGAACTTCCGCCCGAGTCGGGGGCCGAGGACGATGGCGCCGGAGATGGCGATGAAGCCGCCGACGGTGTGCACCACGGTCGAGCCGGCGAAGTCACGGAACACGGCGTTGGGGCTGAGGCTGTGGAACCAGCCCATGGTGTTGCCCAGCCAGCCGCCCGGACCCCAGACCCAGTGCCCGAAGATCGGATAGATGAAGCCCGAGACCATGGTCGAGTAGAGGATGTCGCCCTTGAAGCCGGTGCGGCCGACCATGGCACCCGAGGTGACGGTGGAGGCCGTGTCGGCGAAGGCGAACTGGAAGAGGAGGAACGCCAGGAAGGCGACCCCCGTCGTCCCGTAGGCGGGCGTCATGCCGTGCAGGAAGAAGAACTCGTGGCCGATCAGGCCATTGCCCGTCCCGAACTGGAAGGCGAAGCCGAACGCCCAGTAGAGGAGGCCGCACAGGCAGGTGTCGAACACGCACTCGAGCAGGACGTTGACCGTCTCACGGGAGCGGGCGAAGCCGGCCTCCAGGGCCATGAAGCCCGCCTGCATGAAGAACACGAGGAAGGCGGTGATGAGCACCCACACCGTGTTGATCGGGCTGACGAAGTCGTTCGCCTTGTGCACGACCTCGTCCGCCGCGAAGGCGGGGGTGTCGAGGAAGTAGACGAACAGCTTGAAGATCCCGAGGACCGAGGCGATGCCGAGCATCTTCCCGCCCATGATCGTCAAGAACAGCCGTCTGGTGTCGGACTCCTTGAAACGTCGCAACTTTCGGAAGGTTTGGGCCATCCGCGTATGTAATCCCTCGGTTGTTAGCCGAAGGTTTATGCATCGTCTCGCCCTGACGTCGATTCTCTGACGTCTTTCTGACCTCCCGTCTGACGTGGGCCTGGCGGCACCGGGCTGCGCTCAGGCGTCACCGGCGGCGGGATGGGCGGCATCGAAGGTGCGGGCCAGCAGCTCGGCGGCGGCGCCTGGATCGGCGTCGCCGTCCCGGGCCACCGCGGTGTGGGCGACGGCGATCAGGGCCCCGGCCAGGTCGATGATCACCTGTCCGGCCAGCAGCGTGTCGGGCACCACCTCGACGAAGAGCTCGCCGAGGATCATCTGGCGCTCGTTCGGATCGGCGGCACGGGCGAGGTCGAGCACCAGGCTCTTGGCCAGCTCGTGCCCGCGCAGCTCGGCCGGCGTCACCGTCGTCGTGAACGACACCTCGACGACCGGGCGGCCGTCGACGTCGTCACCCAGGCGGTCGCCGGACCACGCCCGCCGGCCCCACATGCCCCTCACCGCGTCACCTTCATGAGGACCCCGAGGAGAGCGCCGCCGCAGCGACTGCGATCATCTCGACAACGGTACCCAGGCGGGGTATCGAACGAGCGCCGAGCCGCGTGGCGCCGGTAGACACCAGACTCGTGCCTGGCGACGCTGCGCTGACCGGACGACCCAATCAGCTCGTGCTGCTCCGCCATGGCGAGACGGACTGGAGCCTGACCGGTCAGCACACCAGTCGGACCGACCTCCCGCTGACCGCCCACGGCCGCCTCCAGGCGCTGGGCGTCGGCCGCCGCCTGGCCGGACGGCGCTTCTCGATGGTGCTCTCGAGCCCGCGCCGGCGGGCCCTCGAGACCGGCCACCTGGCCGGCTTCGGTGAGGCCGCCGTGACCGACGAGGCCCTCGTCGAGTGGGACTACGGCGAGTACGAGGGCCGCACCACCGCCGACATCCGTTCCGAGGTGCCCGGGTGGTCGCTGTGGCGCGATGGCACACCCGGCGGCGAAGCAATCGAGACCGTGGCGGCCCGGGCCGATGAGCTCCTGGGCCGACTCCGCCTGGTCGACGGCGACGTGCTGGTGATCTCGCACGGTCACTTCCTCCGGGTCCTGGCCGCCCGATGGATCCGGTTGCCCGCCACCGCCGGACGACACCTGGAGCTCGCCCCGGCCAGCTTGAGCACCCTCGGTTGGGAGCGGGAGGAGCCGGTCGTGACGCTCTGGAACAGCAGCGCAACGGAAGGTTGAAGACCGGCGGTACGTTCCCGGTGTGGCCCACGGCGTCGTGAACATCCATCTCGAGCGTGCCGGCGAGGGCCAGCTGAAACTGGCCTGGGACCTCGACGCCGCGACCGCCGAAGGCGGTGAGCTCCTGCTCGACATCGCATTCGGCCCCACGCCACAGGCCATCGATCACGAGCACCACGCCACCGTTCCCGCCGCGCAGGGTCACGTGCAGCTGGCGACACCACCGTCCGAGCGCACCTACGTGTCGGTCGCCCCGCAGGGCACCGGTCCGGCGGTGGTCGTGTCCGAGCGACGGGTCCCGTTCGAGGGGGTCACGAACTTCCGCGATCTGGGCGGGTACCCGACCGCCTCCGGCGGACACACCCGGTGGGGGCACCTTTTCCGGGCCGACGCGCTGCACCGCTTCACGGCCGAGGACCGGCTGGCCTACGAGCGGCTCGGCGTCGTCGCCGTCTACGACCTCCGGGGTGACGCCGAAGCGGCTGTGCATCCGAACCCGGTGCCGTCGATCCTGCTGCCGGTGCTCAGCCGGGGCGAGGGCGTCGAGGCGGATGCGCCGGCCGCGCCGCTCGTCGACCGGGCCGACGGGGAGCAGCTCCTGCGCAACCTCTACGGCGGCATGCTGGCGCACGCCGGTCCCACCTTCGGCGAGCTCTTCCGTGCCTTCGCCGACCTCGACGGACGGCCGGCGGTGTTCCACTGCACCGGCGGGAAGGACCGGACCGGCATGTCCGCCGCCCTGCTGCTCGAGCTCCTGGGTGTGGCGCGATCCGACGTGCTGGACGATTACGAGCTCACCTCGGCCTTCCGGCGTCGGGAGCACCAGGGCGAGTCCTACGACAACATGGTCGCCATGGGGCTGGCACCGGAGGCGGCGGCCGCCGTCCTGGGAACGCCCAGGTGGGCCATGGAGGAAGCACTGGTCGAGCTCGACGAGACCTACGGCGGGATCGAGGCGTTCCTCACCCGTGATGCCCAGCTCGAACCCGCCGTCCTCGAACGCCTGCGCAGCCAGCTGGCGGACTGAATCGCGTCTCAGCGGTCGCTGCCCCGCACCATCTCCAAGGCCACCCGGAGCTGGGCCGACGCCTCGATCACCTGCGACCGCAGGGCCTCCTGGACCTCGAGCACGGCGCCCAGCTCCTGAGCCGTCCGCTCGCGGGCGTCGGCCAGGAGGCGCTGG
>DASXLH010000040.1:0-5180 GCA_036496335.1 Acidimicrobiales bacterium | reverse complement strand
AGTACCACCAACCCCCGATCATCACGGACGCGCAGGGCATCGCCCACTTCGAGGGCGACGCCAAGGTGGCGTACTTCAAGGATCCCGATGGGAACATCCTCTCCCTGGCCCAGGCCCCGAGATGAGTGACGGGCCCGGGGGCCTTCAGTCGATCAGGCGGTCGAGCAGCCAGCTCGGCCCCACGACGTCGGCGGCGGCGGCTCGGACCCGCCGGGCCAGCTCACGGTCGGCGCTGACGACGACCAGCCCGATCTGCGCCCGGGCCAGGGCGGCGATCGCGTCGTCGCCCTCGCCCGGCGCGTGCACGACCGTCACGCCGTCGGCGTCGGACTCGGCGGCTCCCGACCGGGCCTGACCCTCGAGCACCACGGTGACGGGTGGGACGAGCCCTCCCGCGCGCACCGTGGCCCGTACCCGTTCCGTGAAGCGCCGCGCCGCGCCCGGTCGATCCCGCCACCAGCCGTCGGGCCGGGACCCGATCACGTTGGCGGCGTCGATCACCAGCATCCGGACCAGCCTCGCGTCGTACCGGCCGGTGGCCCCCGCCGCTGTCGCCTCATCGATCGGCCGTCATCCCGGCATCGTCGACGACCACGACGGCGGCACCGGTGACGCGGCCCGCGGCCAGGTCGTTGAGCGCGCGGTCGGCCTCCCGGAAGGCGTAGCCGGTCGTGGCGACCTGGAGGTCCATCCGGTCGGCCAGGGCGAGGAACTCCTCGCCGTCACGGCGCGTGTTGGCGGTGACGCTGCGGATCTGTCGCTCCTCGAACAGGCGCTCGTAGGGCATCGAGGGCAGGTCGGAGAGGTGGATGCCCGCCAACGACAGGGTCGCGCCTCGATCGAGGGCGGCCAGGGCCGTGGGGACGATGTCGCCATCCGGAGCGAAGACGATGGCCGCGTCGAGTGGTTCGGGAGGTGGATCCAGCGTGTCGGTCGCGCTCGCGCAGCCCAGCTCGAGGGCGAGCCGCTGCGCCGCCGCCGAGCGGGTCCGGACGTGCACCTCGGCCCCCTGGTGCAGCGCCACCTGGGCCACCAGGTGAGCCGATGCCCCGAAGCCGTAGATGCCGAGCCGACCACCGGGGGGGAGCTCCGCCCGGCGCAGCGCGCGGTAGCCGACGATCCCGGCGCAGAGCAGGGGAGCGGCGGACCGGTCGTCGTACCGGACCGGGAGGCGGTAGGCGTAGCGCTCGTCGACCACGGTCATCTCGGCATAGCCGCCGTCGGCATCCCACCCCGTGTAGCGCGGGTCGAGGCACAGGTTCTCCTGGCCGCGGCGACAGAACCGGCAGACCCCACAGGTCGAGCGGAGCCACGGGATCCCGACGCGTTCGCCGAGCTCGAAGCGGTGGGCTCCCCTCCCCGCCGACTCCACGATGCCGACCACCTCGTGACCCGGCACGACCCGCGGACGGTGGATCGGCAGGTCGCCCTCGGCCACGTGCAGGTCCGTCCGACAGACCCCGCAGGCCGAGACCCGCACGAGGATCTCCTGGTCCTCCGGCACGGGGTCCGGTCGATCCTCGAGGTGCAGCGGACGCCCGGCGACGGGTCCCGGTTCCCTGATCACCCAGGCACGCACCGCCCAAGTCTCGCCGTCAACGGCAGGAGCCGCCGAGAATGCGGTCGGATGTACCTGTCCGCTGAGCCCTCAGGCGTGCCGTTCGCGGAAGGCCCGGAGGAGCTGCTCTCGGACATCGTCGGGCATCCCGCCGACCACGTCGGTGGCAACGTCCCGGCTCATCTCGACCGTGAGCTGCATCTGACGGAGGTACTCCCGGCAGTGGGGGCAGTCGGCCAGATGCTCGTCGATGCGGGCGACGACGTCATCGGGCAGAGCACCTTCGAGGTAGGCGGTGACGTCCTCGACGAACTGCTTGCAGACGTAGGCCGTGGCGTTCATCGCTCTCGCTCCGAATCGTAACGACGCTCGAGCGCGCCGCGGACCTTCGATCTGGCCCGATGCAGGAGGACGCGCTGGTTGACATCGGTGACCTCGAGTGCATCCCGCACCTCGGCCGCCGACCAACCCAAGACGTCGCGCATGGTGAGCACCTCGCGCTGCGCCGGGGGCAGCGCGTCGATGGCGTCGAGCACGGCCCGGTGGGTCTCGGCGCCGATCACCTGTTGCTCGGGGTCGGTCCACGGATCGGGCGGTCGCTTCCATTGCCCCCGGCCACGCAAGGTGAAGCGCCGGAACCGGTCGGGGTCGACCGAGGGCTCGTCCTCGAGCACCGCCGTCGTGGCGAAGGGGATCGACCGGCTCTCGCGCACGCCGTGCGAACGGGCGATGTTGACGAGGATCCGGAACAGCCAGGTCTTGAGGCTGGACCGTCCTTCGAACCGGTCGATGCCTTCGATCACCGCCAGCCAGGTCTCCTGCACCACTTCGTCGGCCACGGCCTGGTTCGGCACGTATTGCCGGGCGAGGCGCACGAGCGAGGTGTGGTACCGGTCCAACAGGTAGCCGAAGGCGTCGGCCTCACCCGACACGAGGGCCTTCACCAGGACGGCGTCGTCAGCGAAGTCGAGCCCGTCCACGACGGGATCGTAGGAGTCGACCGGCACCGCTCATGGTCGGCCGGCGCACCAAGTCGTTACAGATGGGTCGTCGCACCGTCACGACGTCGCATCGAGCTGTAACGCCTGGCCCGTCCCGACGCACTGCACACCGACCATCGAGCAACTTCCCTTGGAGGTAGTGCATGAAGTCCCTGATCCGTCTCGCCTCGGCTGGCGTGCTCGCCGCCGCCGCCGTCGCCACCTTCGCCGGCCCGGCCGTCGCCAACCCACTCGACGGGACCCGTGGCCCGGACCGCGGCGACCACGTCGTGTTCGTCCAGACCGACGACCCTGCCGGCAACCACGTGATCGCCTACGACCGAGCCGACGACGGCACCCTGACCCAGGCCGGCACGTACTCGACCGGCGGCAAGGGTGGTGTCCTGACCGGCTCGGTGGTGGACCACCTGGCCTCGCAGGGCTCGCTCACCTACGACCGGGAGCACGATCTGCTCTTCGCCGTGAACGCCGGCACCAACACGCTCGCCGTTTTCGCCGTCCACGGGGACCGCTTGGCGCTGCGTCAGGTCGTGTCCTCCTACGGTCAGTTCCCCGTGAGCGTCGCCGTGCACGACGGGCTCGTGTACGCCTTGAACGGGCTGGGCGGCGGCTCGGTGCAGGGCTACGGGATCATCGGGGGCCACCTCGTCCCGCTCTTCGGCTCGCACCGGGCGCTCGGGCTCGACCCCAACGCCACGCCGCAGTTCGTCAACACCCCCGGGCAGGTGGCCTTCTCGCCTGACGGTTCGCAGCTGATCGTCACGACCAAGGCCAATGGCAGCAGCATCGACGTGTTCCGGGTCGGTTTCTTCGGGACCCTGTCGGCCCCGGTGGTCAACGCCGAGCCGGGCACTCTGCCCTTCGCCGTCGCGTTCGACCCCGCCGGACACCTGGTCGTGACCGAAGCCATGACGAACGCGGTCGCGTCGTTCGTCCTGCACCATGACGGCACCGTGAGCCCGCTGCACGTGGTCGCCACCGGGCAGGCGGCCACCTGCTGGATCGTGGGCATCGGCAACCAGCTCTACGCGTCGAACGCCGGGAGCGGGTCGCTGAGCCGGGTCCGGTCGGGCGGCGGCGGGACCCTCACCCTGCTCGACACGACGGCCACGGACCCGGGATCGGTGGACGCGGCGGCGACGCCGAACGGCCGCTACCTGTACGTGCAGACCGGGGCCAACGGCATCGTCGACGGGTTCCGGGTGGCAGCGGACGGCTCGCTGACGAAGATCGGGAGCACCACGGTGCCCAACTCGATCGGCGCCGAGGGCATCGTCGCCCTCTAGCTCGGGCGGTCGATCCGTCTCGATTCGAAGGAAGGGGGCTGTTGCGCCACGGCGCAGCAGCCCCTTTCCGTCTTCGGCCGTGCTAACGGGCCTCAGTCTCGGCGCAGCACCATGGCCCCGGCCTGCGGGCCGTGGGCGTTGGCGACGGCGGCAACCCGTGCATCGGGTATCTGGCGGTCGCCGCATCGTCCCTGGAGCTGGAGCACGGCCTCGCAGAGGAACCCGAGCCCGTGCAGCCGCCCTTCGGCCAGCTGGCCGCCGGTGGTGTTGAGCGGCATGCTGCCGCCAGGCCCGATGCGCTGCCCGTCGCCGACCCAATCGTGGAACTCGCCGATGCCGCACAGGCCCAAGGCCTCGACCCACGAGATCGTGATGTGGGTGAAGCCGTCGTACAGCTGGGCGGTGTCGACGTCCTCGGGGCGCACCGAGGCCCGCTCCCACAGGCGCTGTCCGCACGGGATCGTGCCGCCGAAGAGGAAGTCGTCGGCATAGAGCCAGTCGGGGTTCGAGCCGGTGCCGTAGGCCATCGAGTCGATGAGGATCGGCGTCTGGGCCATGTCGGCCGCGCGTTCAGCGGTGGTGAGGACGGCGGCGCAGGCGCCGTTGACCGGGTAGTCGCAGTCGAGCACGACCAGCGGTTCGGCGATCGGACGGGCGTTCATGTAGTCGTCCATCGTCAGCTGATCCCGCAGCACGGCCCGCTCGTTCAGCGCCGCCCACTTCCGGGCGTTGACGGCGATGCGGCCGTAGTCCTCATAGGAGCCGCCCAGCTCGGCCACCCGGCGCCGCTTGCGCAGGCCCATGCTCTGGATGAGGCCGCCGCCGAACCCGTAGACGTCGGAGAGCTGGCCCGGCCCGCCCAGGCCCATGGGCGTGTCCCGTACCGCACCCGTGTGTCCGGCCTCGCGGGTGATGCAGCGGTAGACGAGCACGGTGTCGCAGGCACCCGAGGCGATCGCCATCGCCGCGTCCATGGCCGAGGCCAGGCCCGACGGCCCGCTTCCCATGATGTCGTTGTAGACGAGGAGGTTGTCGATCCCCAGCAGCTTCTGGGTCGAGGTGGAGTTCGGCGAGTCGCCCCCGAACTGGTAGTTGATGATCGAGTCGATGTCGTTGGCCTGCAGCCCCGAGTCCTCGATGGCGCCCAACGTGGCGTCGAGGGTCAGCCGACGGATGTCGTGCTCGCCGGAGCGTGCGACCTGGGAGTAGCCGACGCCGACCACCGCGACATCCCTCGAGAGCATGCTCATGCCGTCCGCTCGTGGCCTGCGGCCGGGCCGCTCGGGCCCCGCTCCCGGGTTCCCCGCTCGCTCATGCCGTCCGCTCCTGGCCTGC
>DASXLH010000039.1:0-4546 GCA_036496335.1 Acidimicrobiales bacterium | reverse complement strand
TGGGCGCCCACCGCGCTCGACAGGGCGTAGACCGGTCCGCCCTCGAGCCCGTCCCGGGTGACGACCAGATCACCGGCGACCGTTCTGGTCCCGTAGGCCAGTCGCACGTTCTTGACGGGCGTTCCCTCGAACCGCTGGAGGAAGCTCCGGCTCCACGTCAACACGAGCCCGCAGTTCGCCGGGCGGAGCGGCGCGGCGCGGATGCCCACCGCCTCGATCGACCGGACCCAGGCGCCGTCCGACCCGGTCCGTGGCCAGCTGGCACCGCCCAGCGCCAGCAGCGTGGCGACCGGTGTGCCGACGGCAGCGTCGCCACCGGTGGCGAGATCGACGACCGCCAGCGAGCCGTCGTCGTGCCAGCCGCGCCACTCGTGGCCGGTGCGGCGCTCGACCCCGATCTCGTCGAGACGGCTGATCCACGCCCGGAGCAGCGTGGTGGACCGGCCGCCGACGGGAAAGATGCGGCCGCTCGACCCCACGAACGTCTCGACGCCCAGCCCGGCAGACCATGTCCGGAGCGCCTCTGGCCCGAAGGCCTCGATGGCGCCCGCCAACCGCGGGCCGTCCCGGCCGTAGTTGGCCACGAGGTCGGCGATGGGTTGGTCGTGCGTGAGGTTGAGGCCACTGCGACCGGCGAGCTGGAACTTCCGTCCGGGTGACGGCATCCGCTCGATCAGCGTCACCGACGCTCCCGCCGTGGCGAGCACCTCGGCCGCGATCAGACCGGCAGGGCCGCCGCCGACCACGACCACCGGCGACCCGGCTGTGCGCGCCCCCACGAGTCAGAGCTCGAACCAGACGATCTTCCCGCCGTCGGGAGCGTCGTCCAGGCCGACGCGGACTGCCAGTTTGTGGAGGAGGCCGAGCCCGCGGCCGGACGTGGCGTCCGGGTGGGGCCACGCCGGGTCGGCGACGATCTTGCGGAAGGCAGCCGTGGCCGCCGAGCCGTCCCGCACGCTGATCCGCAATGGCGGCCCGGCGTCGACCTCGACGGTCAACTCGGTGTTCGCGTGGCGCACCACGTTGGCGACGAGCTCGCTGGTGAGCAGGACGGCCACCTCCGGATCGCGGATGATGGTCCCGGTGATCTCGCGCACGAAGACGCGCGCCGTCCTGGCGCTGCGCGGATCTGGAGGAAGTGTGATCGCGCGCATCGTCGCCCCGGGGTCGTGACCGCCTTCGACCACTTCTAGCCGAACGAATGGTTGTGCAAACGCATGGTCGGCCGCTGGCGCTGATGGGAGGGGGCTCGCCTGTCGGCTCGCGCTCTTCGAGGGTGCGCCGATGGGCGGACCCGTGGCCGAGCGGCCCGGCGCCGAGGGCGCCAAGAGCGGGGAGCGCAGAGGCACTGTCGGCGACAAAGGCGCCGAGTCAAGGCCGGATGTGACCTATCCGCTGAGTCCCTTACTGAGTACGGTCAGGCGGATGGGCGATCGAGAGGCCTGGCGCCAGGCATTCGAGTCGGCACCGCGACGCGTCGCCCGCTTCACGACGATGTCAGGGCTCCCGCTGGAGCCGGTGTACGGGCCGGACGACGCCGAGCTGCCGGGGCAGTTCCCCTACACCCGCGGACCGCACGCGTCGATGTACCGCTCCAAGCTCTGGACCATGAGGCAGTTCGCCGGCTTCGGTACCGCCGAGGACACCAACGGCCGCTTCAAGCAGCTGCTGGCGGCGGGTGGCGACGGGCTCTCGACGGCGTTCGACATGCCCACCCTCCTGGCCCGCGACTCCGACGAACCGATGTCGCTGGGCGAGGTCGGCCGGGCCGGTGTCGCCGTCGACACCGTCGAGGACATGGCGACCCTCTTCGACGGGATCGACCTCGGTGCCGTCAGCACGTCGATGACGATCAACTCCGCGGCGGCGACGGTGTTCGCCATGTACGTGACCGTGGCCGACGAGACGGGCACACCTCGTCAGAGCCTGGGCGGCACCATCCAGAACGACATCTTGAAGGAGTACCAGGCCCAGAAGGAGTACGTCTTCCCGCCCCGCCCTTCGATGCGGCTTACCACCGACCTGCTGCGCTTCTGCGCCGCCGAGGTGCCTCGATGGAACCCCATCTCGGTCTCCGGCTACCACATCCGGGAGGCGGGCTCGACGGCGTTGCAGGAGCTCGCCTTCACGCTGGCCAACGGGTTCGCCTACGTCGAAGCGGCGATGGCGTCGGGCATGGCGGTCGACGAGGTGGCCCCCCGCATGAGCTTCTTCTTCAACGCCCACATCGACTTCTTCGAGGAGCTGGCCAAGTACCGAGCGGCGCGTCGCATCTGGGCCCGGTGGCTCCGAGACCGCTACGGCGCCGTCGACCCTCGGTCCATGCGGCTGCGGTTCCACACCCAGACGGCGGGCGTGTCGCTCACCGCTCAGCAGCCCGAGGTCAACATCGCCCGGGTGGCGCTGGAGGCGCTGGCGGCCGTGCTCGGCGGGACCCAGAGCTTGCACACCGACGCCTTCGACGAGGCCCTCGCCCTCCCGACCGAGGATGCGGCCCGGATCGCACTCCGCACCCAGCAGGTGATCGCCTACGAGACCAACGTCGTCCACGTCGCCGATCCCTTGGGTGGCTCCTGGTTCATCGAATCGCTCACCGATGAGCTGGAACGACGAGCCGAGGAGATCTTCGCCCACCTCGCGGACCTCGGCCGGGGCTCCATGCTCGAGGGTGTCGTGGCCGCCATCGAGGACGGCTGGTTCCAGAGCGAGATCGCCGATGCCGCCTACGAGTACCAGCGGGGCCTCCGGTCGGGTGACGTGGCCCTCGTTGGAGTCACCGTGTTCGGTGACGGCGACGGAACCGAGCCGCCGACCCTCTCCATCGATCCGGTGGTCGAGGAGCGCCAGCTCAAGCGGCTGGCGGAGGTCAAGCAGCATCGCGACGATGGGTCGGTCGGGAGGGCCTTGGGATCACTCACCCGAAACGCCGCCGACCCGACCGTCAACCTGATGGACGACCTCCTCGAATGTGCCCGCTCCCGGGTGACGGTCGGCGAGGTCACGGCGGCCCTCGAGTCGGTCTTCGGAACCTGGACGGAGCCCCGTGGTGCCTGAGGAGGCGGGTCCGGCGCAGCCCGTTCCAAGGAGCGTGACCGGGGCGGTCGTTGCCGACGGGGTGGCAGGGCGAGGGCTGCGGGTGCTGGTGGCGAAGGTCGGCTACGACGGGCATGACCGCGGTGTGAAGGTGGTGGCGCGGATCCTCCGGGACGCCGGTTTCGAGGTCGTCTACGGAGGTCTGCGGCAGACGCCCGCCTCGATCGCCGCCACCGCCCTCCAGGAGGACATCGACGTCGTCGGCCTCTCCATGCACAACGGCGCCCACCTGACCCTTGCTCCCGCCGTCGTCGAGGCATTGCGGTCGGCCGGCGTGGACACGCCGGTGGTGTTGGGGGGAATCGTGCCGTCGGCCGATCTGCCGCGGCTCGCCGAGGTGGGCATCACCGAGGTGGTGGGCCCGGGGGCGGCCGCCGAGGTGGTCGTGGAGGCCGTGGAGCGGGCCGCCGGGCGTCTCGGCTGAGACCTGGCTGCCGTGCCGGTCAGAGCGTGCGGGAGCGCCAGAGCATGGCCGCCAGCACCACGGCGGTGGCGGACGTGACCAGACCGGTGATCCACCCGGCGACGTCGTTCGCCACCAGGATCGCCCCGAGGACGGTGCCGATGGCGACGACCCCGATCGTGGCGATCAGCCGGACGAGGGCTGACTCCGCTCGATGCCGCGGTGGAGACGACGAGAGGAAGCCTTGCGGCACCTCGTCCTGAGCAGCTTCTGACCCACCCGTCCGTCCCGGTTCCGAACCCGGCACCGCGCTTCCGGATGCGCGCGTCTGTGGCGCCCCTTCGCTCGGAGGAGCGGGGCCCCGCACGGGTTGCGCCGCCTGGGGGTCGGGATCCGCCACAGCTTCAGGCTTCCCAATCGCGGCGTTCTCGACGCTCGCGGTCAGTCACGTGTTGCCGGGCCTCGGCAGGGACCGACCCGAACGATGTCGAATCGCATGCGGTGGATCAGATGTCTGTCATGCCCACGCTCACGGCTGACGATGCCATCGAGCTCGTGGAGCGCCTGCGGGAGCTGCGGTCCCGTCGCTCGATCGGCGCCATCGACGAGGATGGCTACGGGCACGAGGTGCAGGGGCTGCTCGAGCGACGCCGCTCGAACGCGCCGATCCCCTTCCACAGCCGTCGTCGCTGAGCCGACCTCGGCTCCGGCTGGGTCCCTGAGCGAATGGTCATGCGTAAAGGTGGGTAGGCCAGTTCGCACCCACTTCGGGGGTGACCAAAGGAGCTCGACATGTACATCGGTCTCGGCGCCATCCTGCTGATCCTGCTGATCGTCCTACTGGTGCGAGTTCTCTGACAGCCGGATGGCGGCCGCGAAGGTCGACGCCACCATGGCGTGCCCGGCTGTGCTCGGGTGGAAGCCGTCGGCGCTGACCAGGGAAGGAAAGGTCCCGTCAGCGATCGCCTTCACGCCAGCCGCGTGGAGGTCGACCAGTTCCGCCCCTTCCGTCGCGCACACGTCTCGGATGGCGTCGTTGTACTCATCGAC
>DASXLH010000038.1:0-15627 GCA_036496335.1 Acidimicrobiales bacterium | reverse complement strand
CGGTCAGCCCCTGGCGGCTCAGCCGGTCCAGCTTCCAGGCCAACACGACGTCAGCCCGACCGGAGCGCAGGTCGTCGAGTACCGCTTCGTAGCCGGGTCGGCGCTTGCCCGAGAAAGCCGACATGTCCCGGTCCTCGTACTCGGCAACGACCTCCCACCCCTTGGCCTCGGCAAGCCTGCGGCAGTCGGCACGCTGGCGGTCAGGGCCCTCGGCAGTGCCGTCCCTGTCGATGGAAAGGCGGGTGTAAAGGATCGCTCGCATGGTGACTCCTTCGTCACGGCAGGTGGTGGTCCCTGCCAAGTGAGACACTCGGTGCGTCGAGCGACGTGGCTCGGACCGAGTCCGGGCGGGGGTTGGTCGAGCTGTCGGTGCCGGTCGAGCCGGCCCGGGCCATGAACGGCGAGCGTCGCTACCTGCGGGGCGGGGACCGGGTCGACGTGATCGCCACGACCAGCGCGGCCGGCAAGGCGGTGGCCACGACGGTGGCGACCGGCGCGGAGGTGGTCGAGGTCCTCCCTCCCCGCCAGGGGATCGGCGGCGGGAGCACGCTGACGGTGGTGCTCGGCGTGCAGCCGGCGGACGCCCCGGCCGTCGCCGGCGCATCGTCGGGAACCTCCATCAGCCTCGTCCGGACGACCGGGAGCACGTCGTGAGCGCTTCCCGGTACTTCGTCCTCGGGCTGGCCCGCAGTCGGTCGACCTGGCTGCGCTCGGTGGCTCGCTGGTCGACCTCGGGAGCCCTGCCCGTCGAGCTCGTGATGTGCCTGAGCACGGCGGAGGTGGCGGCTCGGCTGTCGGAGGGACGACCGACCTCCGCCGTCCTGCTCGACGCGTCGCTGCCCGGCGTCGACCGCGACCTGGTGGAGCTGGTCGCCCGCTCCTCCTCGGCGGTCCTGATCGTGACCGACGGATCCGACCCCCGGGACTGGGAGCGCCTCGGCGTCACCGCCGTCCTCCACACCGACTTCGGCCGCGAGGTGCTGCTCGACGCGCTGGCCGAGCATGCCCGGCCGGTCGACCGGCTGGGCCGGGCCGTCCTGGAGCCGCCGTCAGCCGAGCCGGCCCCCGTCGGCCTGCGAGCCTCGGTGGCGGCCGTCTGTGGCCCTGGCGGCACCGGCAGCTCGACGGTCGCCGCCGCGCTGGCCCAGGGCCTGGGCGGTTCGCCCCGGCTGGGTCCGGTGGTGCTGGCCGATCTGGCCCTGCACGCCGACCAGGCGATGCTCCACGACGTCGGCGAGGTGGCGCCCGGGATCCAGGAGCTGGTCGACGCCCATCGCTCGGGCACACCGTCCGAGGGCGCGGTGCGGGCGGTCACCTTCCCGCTCGCCGACCGCGGCTACCACCTCCTGCTCGGGCTTCGTCGTGCCCGCCAGTGGACCACCGTCAGGCCCCGCGCCTTCGAAGCCGCCTTCGAGTCGCTGTGCCGATCGTTCGAGATCGTGGTCTGTGACATCGACGCCGACCTCGAGGACGGGCCGGTGGCCGGCGAGCACGCCGACCGCTTCCTGTTCGCCCGCACGGCCACCCGTTCGGCCGACGTGGTGCTGGCCGTGGGCCGGTGCGGGACGAAGGGGATCCACGCCCTGGCCCGCGTCGTCGCCGACCTGCTGGAGGCCGGGGTCCCGCCGGCCCGGGTCCTCCCCGTCGTCGTCGACGCCCCCAGATCCCCGGCGGCCCGGGCCGGCGTAGCGGCCACGGTGGCCGAGCTGGCCGTCATCGCCCCTGGTGGGTCGTTGGCGCCCGCCCTGTTCCTTCCCGCCCGCCACGTCGACCAGGCCGTTCGAGACGGCGCGCCCGTGCCGGCGCCGTTGCCAACGCTGGTGACGGGAGCGTTCTCCGCCGTCCTGACCCGCTCGGGCCCCCGGTCCCAACCCTCCCTCGAGCCCACCCGGGTGGCACCGGGTTCGCTCGGCGTCCTCTAGACGGGGAGCGGACCCTTCGCATGTCGACGCAGCAAACGGCGGAACAGGTACACGACCAGCGCGAACACGGCCACGGCCCAGGCGGCCACCAGCCAACCCATCCCGGTCATGCCGAGCCAGGCCCGCACGAAGTCGGCGCCCAGGCTGACGGCCACGGGTATGCCTTCGAAGAGGGTGCTGTGGGTCTTCCAGTTCTCCGTGCCGGTACGGCTGGTGCCCGATGTGGCGGTGGCGGGCGGTGGGTCGGGCGGTCCGATGGCCAGCTCGGCGATCACGAGCGCGCCGGCAATCAGCAGGCCGATGACCAGGAGAGCCGCGATGGCTCGGGTCGCCAGACGCATCGTGGCTCCGGGACGGTGGATGGGACCACCACAGGATGGCCCGTCCGCCGACCACCCGCCGCGCGCGTGCCGCTGCGTGCCCCTGAGGCACGTTCCGTGGTCGCCAACAGGAGTGTCGGGTGACGGCCTCCTACGTGGACGACCGGTCCCCTCGCCGCGCCGAGGTGTCGCCGCTCGTGGAGATCGAGCGCGAGGTCCAGGCGCAGGCGAAGCAGGCCGCCATCGACGTGGACCAGCCCGGCGGCCGCGAGGCCCTACGGGCCCTGGTGGAGCGCGAGGTCGTGGCCTGGCACGACGACCACCGGCGCGGCCTGCGGCCCTACGACCTCGCCGATCCGGCCACGGTCATCGACCGGGCCATGCGGAACCTCACCGGATACGGCCCCTTGGCGCCCCTCCTGGCGGACGACGACGTCTGGGAGATCATGGTCAACGGACCCGACCAGGTGTTCGTGAAGCGTCACCGCGGGGTCTCCGGCTATCACGACGAGGTCTTCCACGACGACGAGCACGTGGTGCGGACCCTCACGAAGATCCTCGACGACGCCCGCGGGGCTCATCGCAAGCTCGACCCCGCCGAGGGGCTGCAGGACGCGCAGCTCGAGAACGGATCCCGCCTCCACATCGTCCACGGCGACATCGGCCGCGACGGACATGTGCTGGTCAACATCCGCAAGTTCACCGGCGTCCCCTTCCGCAGCCTGGACGACCTGGTTGCCCGGGAGATGCTCGACGCCGGGACGGCCGGCTTCTTGCGGGCGGCGGTGCGGGCCCGGCGGACCGTCCTCTTCGCCGGGCCACCTGGCTCCGGCAAGACCACCTTGCTGTCGTGCTGTGCCGCCGAGCTCGACCCGGCGCTGCGGGTGGTCGTGGCCGAGGAGGTCTTCGAGGCTGACATTCCGTTGCCGAACGTGGCGCAGATGCAGACCCGGCCGCCGCGGGCCGACCGGGAGGCGGTCGACCTCCGCCGGCTGGTCGCCGGCTTCCTCCGGATGGCGCCGGATGTGGCGATCGTCGGGGAGGTCCGCGATCGCGAGGCGCTGCCCCTGCTGCTCACGCTGTCGTCGGGGGTGCAGGGCTTCACCACCATCCACGCCGGCTCGGCCCGGCAGGCCCTGAGCCGACTGCGCTTCATCTGCCAGCTGGCCGATACCGCCTCGCCCCTCTCGCTGCCGGCGTTGAACGCACTGGTCACGGAGGCCGTCGACGTCGTCGTGCACTGCGACCGCGTGGCCGGAGTGCCCCGCGTCACCGAGGTCGTCGCCGTCGAGGACCTGCAGGCCGGCGTCGACTCCACCGTGTTCACCACGACCGAGGTGGCCGGCCGGGCCGGTCCGGCACAGGGACTTCGGTGGAAGGGCGATCGGCCCGTGCGGATCGGACGCGCCCTCGCCGACGCCGGGTTCGACCTCGGCGAGCTCCTCGGCGCCATTGGCGACGGTCGATGACGGGCCTGATCATCGCCCTGGTGGCGGCCTATGGCGTGCACCTCGTCTACACGTCGGTGGCCCTGGGTTGGGTCGGCGTGCGACCGGGCCCACCGTTGCCCGGCCGAGTCGATCCTGGAGGCCGGCCCGGGGCGGTCATGCGCCGCCAGCTCGAACGCCTGGCCGGGGCCGGACCGCTGGGTGAGCTGGTCGCCCTCTCGGCCTTGGCCGGCGGTGTCGGCGCGGCCGTGGGTTGGTTCCTCTTCGGCGGGGTGCTGCCCCCGCTCGCCATCGGCGCGGCCGGCGCGCTCGTTCCCGTTGCGAGCGCTCGTGGTCGCAACGCCCGTCGGCGACGCCTGGCCCAGGAGAGCTGGCCTCGGATCATCGAGGAGATCCGGATCCGGGCGACCACCCTGGGCCGATCCGTCCCGCAGGCGCTGTTCGACGCCGGTCGTGCCGCGTCTCCCGTGCTACAGCCGGCCTTCGCCGAAGCCCGGCGCGAGTGGCTCCTCTCGACTGATCTCGAGCGGGCCCTCGACGTCCTCCGCGACCAGCTCGCCGACCCGACCGCCGACGCCGTGTGCGAGACCCTCCTGGTCGCCCATCAGATCGGCGGTGGGGACCTCGACCGTGTCCTCCAGGCCCTGGTCGACGACCGGATCATGGACCTGCAGGGCCGCAAGGACGCCCAGTCGGGTCAGGCCGGTGCTCGCTTCGCACGGAGCTTCACCGTGGTGGTTCCCCTCGGCATGGCGCTCGTCGGGCTCAGCATCGGCCAGGGCCGGGCGTCGTACGGCACGCCGATCGGCCAATTGCTGGTGGTCGTCGGCCTGAGCGTCATGGCAGGTTGCTGGGCCTGGGCCGGGCGGATCATGCAGGTTCCTCCCGAGCGGCGCGTGTTCAGGACGGCGAGGTGAACACCCGCCTTCTCCTGCTCGCCGGCGCGGCCGGTTGGGTCGGCGCCACCCTGCTGCTCTCGGGCCTGCCTTGGTTCGCCCGAGGCCCGCTGGTCGAGCGCCTCCGGCCCTATGCCCGTTCGCGCCGCGGCGGCGTCGGGCCCGCCGGCGCGTTCTCGGTGGCGTCGGTCGTGGACCTCGTCGCCCCCCTGGCCCGTGGCGCCGGTGAGCGCATCGCCCGCCTGGTCGGCATCGAGGAGGACCTGGCCAGTCGGTTGGCCCGGATCCACAGCCCGGTGGATCCCACCAGCTTTCGTCTCCGCCAGGTCGGCTACGCGATCGTGGCGGCCGCCATCGCCGTGCCGGCGGCCCTGGTGCTCGGCTTCCCCCCGGTCGCCGCGGTCGGGGTGCTGCTGGTGAGCCCCCTCCTCGGCTTCCTCCTGCCCGAGCAGCAACTGGCGGGACGCTCCGACCGGTGGAAGCGCGACCTGTTCCTCGAGCTCCCCGTGGTCGCCGAGCAGCTCGGCATGCAGCTGCGAGCCGGGTTCTCCCTCACGGCCGCCCTCGGCCGGATCGCCGAACGGGGCAGCGGCGCCGTCGCCGCCGACCTGGCCCGGGTCTGCCGGCGGATCCGCCAGGGTGTCCCGGAGGCGTCCGCCCTGCGGGAGTGGGCCGAGTTGGCCCGGGTACCGGCCGTCGACCGGCTGGTGCCGGTCCTGGCCCTCAACCGAGAGACCAGCAACCTGGGCCGCCTCATCTCCGAGGAGGCACGGGCCCTGCGTCGAGACCTGCACCGGGAGCTCATCGAGCAGGTGGAGCGCCGGAACCAGCAGGTGTGGATCCCGGTCACGGTCGCGGCGCTGGTGCCGGGCGTGCTGTTCATGACCATCCCCTTCGTCGAGGCCCTCCGCCTCTTCGGCGGCTGACGACCAGACATCGACACATCGAGACAGGAGACAGAAGAGATGACCGTGCAGGAACGCGTGCTGACGGCCTGGTTGATCGGCCGACGGCCGATCGACGCGGCCCGACGAGCCGGCGACACGATCGCCCGTCGGTGGCGATCCGAGGTGGGCGAGGGCGTGATCTCGACCGCCATCGCCGTGCTGATCATGGCGTTGATCGGGCTCGCCATGTGGCGGCTGTTCGACTCCGTCTTCAACGACGCCGGGAGCAACATCCAGAAGAATGTCAACGACATCGGGAGCTGAGCGCCGCGTCGGCTCCGAGTCCGGGACCGGCTTGCTCGGCTCGATCGTCGGCGTCACCGTCTTCCTGGTGCTGCTGCTCTTCGCCGTGCAGCTGGTCCTCAACCTCTCGGCCGCCTCGGCGGTGACGGGGGTGGCCTTCGACGCGGCCCGCGTCGTGGCCGGCGAGGCGGGTGGCGACGACGCCGTCGGGGTGGCCGAGGCTCACGCCCGCTCGGTGCTGGGCCGCTTCGAGCAGCACGGCGGCCAACTCTCCTTCAGCTGGGACCTTTCATCTCCGGACACCGTCCGGCTGACGGTCCGGGCCACCCGTCCGTCATTGCTGGCTGACGTGCCGTTCCCCTTCGAACGAGTCGAGCGGACGGTGACCGTCCGACGGGAGCGGCCCCGGGCCGGGTTGGCGTGAACCGGCTCCGGACGAAGCGGGGCGTGATGAGGCGGCGGTGGCGCGGGTGGACCGAGGACGGGTTCGTCGGTGGGTTCGAGGCGCTGCCCTTCGGCTTCCTCATCTTCGTGTCGGGCACCCTCCTGCTGGCCAACGCCTGGGCGGTGGTCGACGCCCACGTGGCGGCCACCTCGGCCGCCACCGAGGCCGTGCGCACCTTCGTCGAGTCGTCCGGAGACCCGGCCCTCGCCCGACAGGCCGGGGAGCAGGCGGCTCTTGACGCGCTCGCCGGTCAGGGCAAGTCGGCGTCGAGGGCGGTCGTCACCTGGGAGGGCGCCGACCTCGTGCGCTGCCAGCCGGTATCCGTCACGGTGACGTACCGGGTGCCGACCATCTCCGTCCCGTGGTTGGGTTCGTTCGGGAACGGCCTCGTGAGGACGTCCGCCCGTCACACCGAGGTGGTCGATCCGTGGCGGGACGGTCTCGACGTGGACGGCTTCGACGCGGGTGCGTGCGTTGGTTGACGACCAGCGGGGCAGCGTGCTCCTCCTCCTGCCTGTGGCGGCTCTGGTCTTCCTGATCCTGGGGGCGCTGGCGGTCGACTTCTCCTCGGCGTGGTCGGCGTCGCGCCAACTGTCCGAGGCCGCCGCCGGTGCCGCCAACGACGCCGCCTCGCGGGCCATCGACCTCGACGAGCTCTACGCCACCGGCGAGCTGCACCTGCTTCCCGACCAGGCCCGACAGGTGGCCGAGCGGTCGGTGCGGGGGGCCGGCCTCGACCGCCTCGACGCGACCGTGACCGACGTGGAGGTGCAGGGTCTGACGGTGACGGTCACCGTCCGGGGCCGGGCTCACTACGTGTTCGGCCGGGCCGTGCCCGGCGGGCCGGAGGGCGCTGACGTATCGGCGACGGCGGCGGTGACCGCCGAGGTCCCGAACGGCTGACGTCGCCGGCCCGCACGGCGCCCTCCCCTGAGGGTGGCGGGGGCGCCGGTAGGGTTCGCCGTCGGTCAGGCTTTGGCGGCGGATGCCGGCGATCAACGGGAGCACGGCGATCGATGGGTCCAGACGTGGCGATTGTTCCGGAGGCGCCAGCGGAGGGGGTCGAACCGTCCCCGCCCGTTCGCTTCCCGGGAGAACGGCAGCTGCGGCGGGCGGCGAAGGCGGTGGGACTGGGCTACGTGAAGCGGTTCCTGCTGCGCCTGTGGGCACGGTTCCTCCAGTGGCGGGAGGCCCGGCGCGACGCCCGCATGCAGGCGCTCTACGGGGCCGAGTACTTCGCGGGAGCAGAGCAGCGCCAGGACGGCGTCTCCGGCTACGGCAACTACACCCGTGCGACCTCGAACGCTGACGTCGCCGCCTACCTCCTGTGGCGGTTCCTTCCCTTCACCGAGTCCCTCGACGTGGGCTGCGCCAAGGGTTTCGTCGTCGAGGCGCTCGTCGAGCTGGGTTATGACGCCAAGGGCTGGGACGTCAGCCGGTGGGCCGTCGAGCACGCCGACGACGCCCTGAAGGGTCGCCTGTCCGTGGTCGACCTGTCGCGCCGGCAGTGGACCGTGGGTCGTCCGCACTTCGATCTGGTCACCGCCTTCGAGGTCCTCGAGCACCTCGAACCGGCCAAGGTCCCGAAGGTGCTGCGCCGGTTGCGCAAGGTCTCCGATGGGTATCTGGTCGCCACCATCCCCTCCATCGGCACCAACCCCAGCGGACCCGATGGCTTTCCGGCCGGGAAGGTGCGGCCGGAACGGGTCGAGCACTACGACCGCCGCAATGCCGACATCACCGGCCCAGTTCCGTTCGAGGACCTGGCCCGTGACCACACCGGCGCTCCGGCGGAGGGCCACCTCACGATCGCGCCCTACTCCTGGTGGACCGCGCAGTTCGAGCGGGCCGGCTTCGTCCGCCAGCCGGCGTTGGAGCAGGCGATGCACGCGGTGATCGGCCGGTTCGACCTGTCGGTGGCGTGGAGTCTGTACGTGTTCCACGTCGACGGCCGGGAACCGGCCCCGATGGTGCGGCGGAGCGAGGCCGAGCTGAGCGAGGCCGAGCGGCGGTGGCATCTGGCCGAACGGGAGATCACTGGAGAGTCTCGAGATCTGACGCTCCGGACGGTCGGGCCCGAGGCGTGCGATGCCATCGACCGCGAGTTGGAGGCGTCGAGGCGACGACGGGTCCCGCCGGCCTGATCCGACCCCTTTGGCCGAGGGTGGCGGGCTTCCCCGGATGCCCGACGAGCCGACCGTCCAGCCGCTCGAGGGATCGTCGTCGGGGTCGGTCCTCGACGACCTCCCGAGCGCCAATGCCCGCTACGCCGCCGACTTCGCGCTCGGCCAGCTGGGGTCACCTCCCTCGCGTCATCTCGCCGTCGTGGCCTGCATGGATGCCCGGATCCTGCCCCTGGCGCTGTTCGGTCTCGAGCCGGGGGATGCCCATGTCATTCGCAACGCCGGCGGCCGTGTGACGGACGACGTGATCCGCTCGCTCTTGGTCTCCGTGCACGTGCTCGGGGTGCGTGCGATCGCGGTGGTCCACCACACCGAATGCGGGATGGCCCGCTACAGCGACGGAGAACTGGCCGGCATCGTGGAGGAGGCCACCGGCCAGTCAGCCGCCGGGATCGCCTTCCAGGCCATCGACGACAGCGCGAAAGCCATGGGGGAGGACCTGGAGCGGATCAGGTCCTCGAAGCTGTTTCCGCCTGGGATCGAGGTCCGGGGTTACGTCTACGACGTGCGCTCGGGGCTGGTGAGCGAGACAGCTTGACTAATCGGTCACGAGACCGATCGGGCACGACACGCCTGTGCCCCCGAGGCCGCAATAGCCGTTGGGGTTCTTGGCCAGGTACTGCTGGTGGTAGTCCTCGGCGTAATAGAACGGGCCGGCGTCGGCCACCTCGGTGGTGATGTCCCCGTAGCCCGACCCTCGCAGCCGCTCGCCGTAGACCTCCAACGCCGCCACGGCGGCGGCCCGCTGCTCGTCGGAGAACACGTAGATGCCGGAGCGGTACTGCGTGCCGATGTCGTTGCCCTGGCGCATGCCCTGCGTGGGATCGTGTGACTCCAGGAACACCTTGAGCAATGCCTCGTAGGAGGTCTTCGACGGGTCGTAGACGACGAGGACGACCTCGTTGTGGCCGGTTCGACCGCTGCACACCTCCTTGTAGGTCGGGTTGGGGGTGAAGCCGCCGGCGTAGCCGACGGCGGTGGTGTGGACGCCGGGCGCCTCCCAGAACTTGCGCTCCGCCCCCCAGAAGCAGCCGAGGCCGAAGACCGCCTCCTCCGTTCCCTCGGGGAAGGGCTCGGTCATCGGCGTGCCCAATACGAAGTGGGCGGCGGCGACGGACATCGCCTCGGACCGACCGGGCAGGGCCTCGGCCGGATCCGGCATCCGTGTCTTCTTCCCGAAGAGTCGGAACATGGGGCGAGGCTACGGCCGGCGCATCAGCTCGGTCCCGATCGTGTGGTCGTCGAGCACGTCGAGATCGGGCAGCGGCGACACCCCGGCGCCGGTGGGCACGGCCAGGCGGCCGTCGGGGTCGAGATCGAGGCGATGTGTCAGGTCGTCGGCGTACCAACGGCCCGTCGCTGACAGGTCGCCGGGCAGGGTGAACCCGGGCAGCGCGGCCAGAGCGAGAAGGGCAGCGCGACCGATGCCGGTCTCGAGCATCCCGCCGACCCAGGCGTCGGCACCGGTGTCACGGCACAGGTCGTGGATCGCCGCGGCCGTCTCGAGGCCGCCGACCCGGCCCGGCTTCACGCACACCACCGAACAGGCGCCC
This sequence comes from Acidimicrobiales bacterium, assembly GCA_036496335.1. Lineage (GTDB taxonomy): Bacteria > Actinomycetota > Acidimicrobiia > Acidimicrobiales > CADCSY01 > JAEKLB01. The sequence continues at coordinate 5,670 of DASXLH010000038.1, read as the reverse complement.
AGCTCGAGGGCGAGCGCAGCCATGGGCAACGAGTCGATCGACTCGTCGAGGCAGACGGGGAGGGTCAGGCGCCGGGCCAGCTCGGCGTGACCGAGGAGATCGTCGGCCGGGAGGGGCTGCTCGATGAGCGTGAGGTCCAGCCGCTCGAGCCGTTGCAGTTGCGGGCTGTCGGCCAGGCGGTAGGCGCCGTTGGCGTCGGCCTGCAGGAGCATCTTCGGCCCGACGAGCTCGCGCACCGCCGCCAGAGGTTCGACGTCCCAGCCGGGGCGGATCTTCACCTTGATGCGCCGGTATCCGTGGGCGACGAGGGCCTCGACCTCGGCCAACAGATGACCGATGTCGGGGGCGAAGCCGACGGCCGCGCCGGCTGGTACCGCGGTCCGTTCGGCACCGAGGTGCTGTGCGAGCGAACGTCCGTCGCGCCGGAGCCGCGCATCGAGGAGGGCCGTCTGCAGTGCGGATGCGGCCATCGGATGACCTACGACCGGAACGGTTTCGCCCCACACCGATGGCACCAGGTAGCGGCGAAGGACGTCGAACGCGCCGTCGACGTACTCGCCGGTGTAGGTCGGCTCGGGGAGGGCCGCACACTCCGCGATTCCCTCCTGGTCGTCCAGAGATACGCGCAGGAGAAGGACTTCTCGATGATCCAACATTCCACCCGCGGTTCGGAACGGCGCGACCATGGGTAGTCGTAGGCGGCGTAGCTCGACCCAGTCCGGCTGGACGGTCTCGTCGTTCACAGCAGAAAACGTAGGCGGCACAAGGACCATCCGCGATGAAGACTGGGGTTGGCACCACACTTTCGCCGTCCTCGTGAACCACGGGGTGTTCGTCGAACTACGAACGGTTGAGCAACTAGTAGCCAATCGTTGACACAACGAGGGAAGGAAGGGCAAGCCCATGAACCGACGCGAGCTCGTCATCGCGGCAGCACAGCAAGGAGGCCTCGAGACCAAGCAGGTCGATGCGGCGTTCCGTGCGATCACCGAAGTGCTCACGGCGGTGGTGGCGAAGGGGGAGCCGGTCACGGTGTCCGGCTTCGCCAAGTTCGCCAAGGTCGAGCGTGCGGCCCGCATGGGCCGCAACCCTCAGACGGGTGCCGCGGTCCGCATCAAGGCCTCCAAGCGGGCCAGGATCACGCCGCTCAAGGCCTTCAAGGACTCGGTCATGACGCCGTCGCTGGCTCCCAAGCTGGCCAAGGGTGTCTGGCCGCCGGCTCCGGCCGCGCCCCGCGCCGCGGTCAAGAAGGCACCGGCCACCAAGGCAGCGCCCGCCAAGAAGGCCGTCGCGCCGGTCAAGAAGGCTCCGGTCAAGAAGGCTCCGGCCCGCAAGGCGCCGGCGAAGAAGGCGCCCGCCAAGCGCGCCTGACCGTCAACGACGACGGTGAAACGAGGAGGGGCGGGCTGCGGCCCGCCCCTCCTCGCGTGCTCGGCCTCGGTGTCCTTCGTCGGACTGCCCGCCGCCGGGACCAGTGACTACGGTCGCCGGATGACGCGATGGGCGGAGAGCAGGTACGCCGACCTTCTCTCCCGGCGGGCCGGGGATCAGGCCTACGTGGTGGCCAACATGGTCGCCAGCGTCGACGGGGCAATCTCGGTCGAGGGCCGGACCGCACATCTCGGGGGACCGGCGGACCGGGAGCTGTTCCTCTATCTGCGCTTCCTGGCCGATCTGATCCTCGTCGGAGCCGAGACGGTCCGGGCCGAGCGCTACGGCCCGCCGACGATGAGCGAAGCGCATCAGAAGGAGCGGGTCGCACGGGGGCAGGCCGCCGTTCCCCGGCTGGTGATCGTGTCCCGTCGTCTCGATCTCGATCCCGCCGCCCGAGTGTTCGGAGATGGTCACCGGCCGCTGGTGCTGGCGCCGTCAGATGCCGATCCGGAGCGCATGGCGTCGCTCGGCGAGATCGCCGACGTCCTGGCGATCGGGTCCGGGGGCGTCGATCTCCCTGCCGCCCTGGCCAAGCTCGGCCCGGGCCTCGTCCTGTGCGAGGGCGGCCCGACGATCAACAACGAGCTCAGCCGGGCCGACCTACTCGATGAGCTCTGCCTCACCGTGGCCGGTTCGATCGTCGGCGGGCCCAGCCACGGCGTGGTCGGCCGCGGCCTGCTCGATGAGCCGCTCGACGTCGAGCTCGTGTCGATGCTCGCCCGTCACGGCGACCTGTTCCTGCGCTACCGCCGGGTCGGGCGACCGGAGGTGCCGGTGGCTCCCGACGCCGACGCGCCCACGGCAGACCTGTTCAACGCGCTGATGGGCGAACTGGACCATCCGATGACGATCGTGACCGCGGCGGCCGACGGTGAGCGCGTCGGCTGCCTCGTCGGTTTCCTGTCGCAGGCCAGCATGAAGCCGGGACGCTTCGGGGTGTGGCTGTCGAAGGCCAACCACACCCACGGGCCGGCGATGGACGCGGATGTCCTCGCCGTGCACTTCCCGTCGGTCGACGATCGGGCGCTGGCCGAGCTGTTCGGATCGGCCACCGGGGACGAGATCGACAAGTTCGCCCGGTGCCGCTGGCACGACGGCCCCGGTGGCGCCCCCGTCCTCGACGACGTCGCCCGCTGGTTCGTGGGCGAGGTGGTGGACCGTGTCGACACCGGCGACCACACCCTGGTCGTGCTCGACCCGATCGCGGTCGAAGTCGGGTCGTGGAGCGGTCAGCTCGGGATCCAGGCGCTCGGCGACATGGAGCCCGGCCATCCGGCCTGAGGGAGTGGGGGCCATCCGGCCTGAGGGAGTGGGGTCAGCGGTCGGCGATGGGCACGTAGTCGCGCACCGGGACACCGGAGTAGAGCTGGCGGGGTCGGGCGATCTTCGAGTCCTGCTCGATGGACTCCTGCCAGTGCGCCAGCCAGCCCGCCGTGCGGGGGATGGCGAAGAGGACCGTGAACATCTCCGTCGGGAACCCGAGGGCCTGGTAGATCAGCCCCGAGTAGAAGTCGACGTTGGGGTAGAGCCGTCGGCTGATGAAGTAGTCGTCGGCCAGCGCCGTCTCTTCGAGCTTGAGGGCGATGTCGAGCAACGGGTTCTTGCCGGTGATCTCGAAGACGTCGTAGGCCGTCTGCTTGATGATGGTGGCCCGGGGGTCGAAGTTCTTGTAGACGCGGTGGCCGAAGCCCTGGAGCAGGCCCTTGCCCTGCTTGACACCGGCGACGAAGTCTTCGACGTTGTCGATGGATCCGATCTCGTTGAGCATCCGCAGCACGGCCTCGTTGGCGCCGCCGTGGCGGGGCCCGTAGAGGGCGGCGGCGGCGCCGGCGGTGGCCGAGTAGGGGTCGGCGTGGGAGCTGCCGATGACCCGCATGGCGGTGGTGCCGCAGTTCTGCTCATGGTCGGCGTGGAGGATGAACAGGACGTCGAGGGCGCGCTGCAGGACCGGATCGCGCCACGGCACGGCCTCCACGGGATCGAACATCATCCGCAGGAAGTTGGCCGGGAGGTCCTGGGAGTTGTCCGGGTACACGAAGGGCATGCCCTGGCTGAAGCGGTGGGCGCAGGCGGCCAACGTCGGCATCTTGGCGATGAGGCGGATGATCTGCTTGCTCCGGACGGCCGGGTCGTCGACCTCCTTGGCCTCGGGATAGAAGGTCGAGAGCGCCGCCACCGCCGACACCAGCATCCCCATGGGATGGGCGTCGTGGTGGAACCCGTCCATGAACCGCTTGCGCATGTTCTCGTGGATGTAGGTGTGGTGGGTGATCTCGTACTTCCACTGTGTCAGCTGGTCGGCGGTGGGGAGCTCGCCCTGCAGCAGCAGGTATGCCACCTCGAGGTAGGTGCTGTGCTCGGCCAGCTGCTCGATGGGGTAGCCCCGGTAGCGGAGGATCCCGTTCTCGCCGTCGAGCTCGGTGATCGCGCTGGTCGTGAACGCCGTCGTCATCAATGCGGGGTCGGAGAACCACACGCCCGGCAGGAGCTTGCGCCATTGCGTGCTGTCGACTCCGCCGTCGACGATGGGGATCTCGACGCTCTCACCGGAACGGTTGTCGGTGATGGTGATGGAGTCGGCCACACCCCATTTCTACAACCGTCCGGCGACCCCGTGGTCGTGGGGCGTTCCGGGTGTCAACGGGCGCGGCTCCGGGCCGTGACGTGGATGCCGAGCAGATCGCCGGCTCGTCGCTCGACGACCTCGACGATGCAGTCGGCGAGGACCCGGCTCGGGGCCGACGGGAGCCCGCGGCGCCGTACGGCCAGGCCGACTCGACGAACCGGAGGATCCTCGATCTCGACCCGTCGCCAGGCCGGCCCTCCGGTCCGGGGGACTCCGCTCGAGGGGAGGACGGCAGGTCCGAAGCCCTGGAAGGCGATCTCGGCGATGAGGCGAAGCCCGTCGAGCTCGGCCAGGGTCTTGAGAGCGATGCCGGCTTCGGCGGCGGCATCGTCGAGATCGACCCGGATGGACGTGCCCGGAGGTGGGAGGAGGAGCTCATGGTCGGCCAGCTCGACCAGCGAGACCCGGTCCAGCGCGGCCAGGGCGTTGCCCTCGGGGGCGACGACGACGAGGTCCTCGTCGAAGAGGGGGTCGACCTTCACCTCCGGGTCGGTGACCGGCAGGTTCACCACGGCGAGGTCGAGGTCGCCGGCGATGAGGGCGGGGAGCAGGCTGGTGGTGTTCCCTTCGAGGACGCCGACCTCGACCCGCGGGTGACGTTCGCCCATGGCGCGGAGCAGGGGAGGGACGAGCCAGGGCCCCGGTGTGCCGATGACCCCGAGGCGCACCCGGCCGACGACCTCGTCGCGGAGGGAGGCGACGTCGGCGATCAGGAACTCCAGCTCGGCCTGCACCCGGCGGGCCCGGGCCACGACCGCCACCCCCTCCTCGGTGAGCCGGCCGGCGGCCCGGTCGACCAGGGTGACGCCGAGCTCGCGCTCCAGCCGGGCGATGTGGGTCGACACGTTCGACTGCACGGTGTGCAGCGCGTCGGCGGCGGCGGAGAACGTGCCGGTCTCGGCGACCGCCACGAGTGCGGCCAGCTGACGGAGGTCCATCTGTCCCAATGATGCCAGGCATCGAGAAGAACTGTTGGAAAGATTCGTCGGGACCGTGCACAATGGTTCCCAACAAGGACGGTCGATCCGCCACCCCCCTGGTGTGATCCCGTCCATCAACGAGCGAGCGGCTGGTCCAACCCCCCCCGGACCAGCCCTCGTTCGCGTCTCGGGCCAGGTTCACCCCGCCGGCGTCGTCAGCCGGCGAAGCGGGCTCGGATGATGTTGAGGGCCGAGCCGGCCCGGAACCACTCGATCTGCTCAGGGGAGAGCGTGTGGGTGGCAGTGAAGTCGACCCGCCGCCCGTCGGACTTGGTCAGCCGGCACCGGACCGGCACGTCGGGGGCCAGATCGGCCAGGCCGAGCACCGAGATCCGGTCGTCGGCCTCGATGGCGTCCCACGTGGTCGGGTCGGCGAACGTGAGGGCCAGCATCCCCTGCTTCTTCAGGTTGGTCTCGTGGATGCGGGCGAAGGACCGGGCGAAGATCACCTTGCCGTTGCGGAAGCGTGGCTCCATGGCAGCGTGCTCCCGCGACGAGCCCTCGCCGTAGTTCGCATCGCCGACCGCGCACCACGGCACGTTCGCCCACGCCAGGTGACGGGCGATCTCGGGGAAGGGCCGGACTTCGCCGTCGAGCGGGTCACGGCCCTCGCCGACTCCGCCGGTGAAC
>DASXLH010000037.1:0-4608 GCA_036496335.1 Acidimicrobiales bacterium | reverse complement strand
TCCGTTCACTTACGAATCTGCTCGACGAGTGGATGCCGATCATCGCCGGCTCCGAGATCAACGACGATCCCTACCACCCCGTGTCGCGGCACGCCCGCGACCTGGTCGCCGAGCGGGGCGACGACACGCCCATCGACTGGGTCCACCGCCACGTCCGCTTCGGCGAGAAGCTGGCGACGCCCGACACCTCGATCGCCGATCTGATCGGCGAGGTCGACCCGATCCGGGTCGCCGAGGGCCGGTACCTCTCGGACGAGCTCACGCTGCACTACGGGCTGGTCCCTCGGACCAACCGGGGCATCTTCGCCATCAACGAGCTCCCCGATCTGGCCGAGCGAATCCAGGTGGGTCTGCTCAACGTCCTCGAGGAGCGGGACGTCCAGATCCGCGGGTACATGGTGCGCCTGCCCCTCGACGTGATGCTGGTCGCCTCCGCCAACCCCGACGACTACACCAACCGGGGCCGCATCATCACCCCGCTGAAGGACCGCTTCGGCTCCCAGATCCGCACCCACTACCCGCTCGAGGTCGAGACCGAGGTCAAGATCGCCGAGCAGGAGTCGCGCCCGATGGACGTGCCGGGGGTGCGGGTCGAGCTGCCCGACTTCATGGCCGAGATCGTCGCCACCGTCTCGCACCTGGCCCGGTCGAGCCCCCACGTCAACCAGCGCTCGGGTGTCTCGGTCCGCCTCACCGTGGCCAACGACGAGGTGCTCGTCGCCAACGCGGTGCGCCGGTCCCTGCACCTGGGTGACGACGAGGTGGTGCCGAGGGTCAGCGATCTCGACGCCCTCATCGCCTCGACCGCAGGCAAGATCGAGCTCGACACCGTCGAGGAGGGTCGAGACGAGATCATCGTCGAGAACCTGGTGAAGGCGGCCCTGCTCACGGTCTGGCGGGCGCACTGCAACATCGGTTCTCTGGTCGACGTGGTGGCTGCCTTCGACGACGGCCGCGTGGTCCACGCCGGTGAGGACATCAGCGCGTCGAACTATGTCGAGCTCATCTCCGAGGTGCCGGCCATGCGGGCGCACGTCACCGAGCTCATCGGCGACGACGAGAGCCCCGGCATGGTGGCGGCGGCCGTCGAGTTCCTGCTCGAGGGTCTCCATCTCTCCAAGCGCCTCAACAAGGACTCGGCCGGCACCCGCTCCACCTACCGCAGCCGGGGCTGACGAGCACGGTCGTCTTGGGTCACGTCTGGCAGTTGGCGCAGACGTAGGCCCAGCGGCCGCCGAGGTCGAAGCGTCGCACGGGGCCGCCGCAGCGCAGGCAGGCCTCCTGGCGGTACACGTCCCGGGTGGCGATGCGGCCCTGGCGCACCCCCTTGCGCAACAGGGCGCCGAGGTCCTTCCACAGCGCATCGAACTCCGACCGGCTGATCTCGGCGGCGGGCCGCTCGGGGTGGATCCCGTGGCTGAGCAGCACCTCGGCCCGGTAGACGTTGCCGACGCCGGCGATCACCGTCTGGTCCATCAGGGCCTGACCGATGGTGGTCCGGCGCCGCTGCAGCATCTGCCAGGCCCGATCCGGGTCGGCATCGGCTCGCAGGGGATCGGGCCCGAGCTTGGCGGTCACCCGGTCCTTGCCATCCGGGTCGAGCAGCTCGCACGTCGTCGGCCCGACGAGGTCGATCGTGGCCCGGTCGCCGGTGATGCGCATCCGGCAGGTGTCCCGGGGCGGGGGCGCATCGGCGTCGTGCACGGTGAACTTCCCGTAGATCCCGAGGTGGACGTGGACGATCCGATCGCCCTCGTACTCGTGGAAGAGGTGCTTGCCCCAGGCCTCGGTGCCCACCAGCACGGCGCCGTCGACCAGCGCGGCGTCGGGGAAGCGGCCCTGGGGCGATCGGACCGACACCGGCGCGCCGCCGAGCAGGGCGAGGTGGTCGACGGCCAGACGGTGGACGACATGACCTTCGGGCACGGGCCGTAGGTGTAGCCGCCGATCGACCGGGGGTCGGTGCCGTGCCCGCCGAGCAGCCGAATCGACCTCGGGCGACGCCGATCGGGTGGACGGGGGCGGCGAAGGTCCAGGACGCCGTAGCCTGCCCTCGTGGGGCGATTCAGCTACTCCCGATGGGACGGCACGCAGGTCGGCTTCGACATCGACGCCGACGCGGTGCTGGCCGAGATCACCGACGACCTGATCCACCACGGCGACGTCAACGCCGCTCTGCGGCGGATGCTGCAGTCGGGCTTCGAGGACCGTGAGGGCAACCGCGTGCAGGGCATGCGGGAGTTGATGGAGAAGCTGCGGCGGGAGCGCCGCGAGCGGCTCGAGAACTTCGACCTGGGCGGCGTCTACAGCGAGATCGCCGACGCGCTGAAGGACGTCGTCGACACCGAGCGCGAGGGCATCGAGGAGCTCCAGCGCGAGGCCCGGGAGTCGGGCGACGCCCGCCGTCGAGAGGTCACCGACGAGGTGGCGGCCGAGAAGAACATGGAGCTCGACCTGCTCCCGCCCGACCTGGCCGGCCAGGTGCGGGAGCTCCAGCAGTACGAGTTCGCCTCGCCCGAGGCCCGGGAGAAGTTCGAAGAGCTCATGGAGAAGCTCAAGCAGGAGCTGGCCAACTCCTACTTCAAGCAGGTCTCCCAGGGGATGGAGAACATCTCCCCCGAGGACATGAGCCGCATGAAGGACATGCTGGCAGACCTCAACCAGATGCTCGAGCAGCGGGCCCAGGGCGAGGAACCCGACTTCGACAAGTTCATGGAGAAGTACGGCGACTTCTTCCCGGAGAACCCGAAGGACCTCGACGAGCTCCTCGAGCAGATGGCCGAGCGGATGGCGGCCATGCAGGCGATGCTCAACTCCATGACGCCCGAACAACGGGCCCAGCTCCAGGCCTTGTCCGACCAGCTCATGGAGGACATGGATCTCCGCTGGCAGATGGAGCAGCTCGGCCAGAACCTCCAGGGCATGTTCCCCGACGCCGGTTGGGGTCGCCAGTACAAGTTCAGCGGCGAGGAGCAGATGGGCCTCGGCGAGGCGGCCGGGATGATGCAGGACCTCGGCGACCTCGACCGTCTCGAGCAGCTCATGCGGGGCGCGTCGAACCCCGGCGCCCTGGCCGAGGTCGATGTTGACCGGGCCCGCCAGCTGCTGGGCGACGAAGCCGGCCTCAGCCTCGAGCGGATGTCCGAGGTGGCCCGCATGCTCGAGGACGCCGGTCTCATCGAGCAGCGAGAGGGGCGCTACGAGCTGACCCCGCGTGGCATCCGCAAGATCGGGCAGAACGCCCTCACCGAGCTGTTCTCCAAGCTCCTCAAGGACTCCGGCGGCCGCCACGAGCAGCCCCGCCAGGGCATCGGCCACGAGCGCGCCTACCAGACCAAGCCCTACGAGTTCGGCGATCCGTTCAACCTCGACATCGAGCGGACGATCCGCAACGCCATCCGCCGGACCGGTGGGGGAACGCCGGTCCGCCTCCAGCAGGACGACTTCGAGATCGAGCAGACCGAGCACGTGACCCGGGCCAGCACGGTCCTGATGCTGGACGTCTCGCTGTCGATGCCGATGCGCGACAACTTCCTTGCCGCCAAGAAGGTGGCGATGGCGCTGCACGCGCTCATCCAGAGCCAGTTCCCCCGTGACTTCCTCGGCATCGTGACGTTCTCGAAGGTGGCCCGGGAGCTCAAGCCGGAGCACCTGCCCGAGGTCTCGTGGGACTTCGACTACGGCACCAACATGCAGCACGGGCTGCTGCTGAGCCGGCGGCTGCTCTCCCGCCAGAGCGGCACCAAGCAGATCATCATGATCACCGACGGTGAGCCGACGGCCCACTTCGAGCCGGGAATGGCGGAGCCCTTCTTCAGCTACCCGCCGGTGCGCGAGACGGTCGATGCCACCCTGCGGGAGGTGAACCGCTGCACCCGCGAGGACATCCGGATCAACACCTTCATGCTCGATGCGAGCTCGTACCTCAAGACCTTCGTGGAGAAGATCACCCAGCTGAACGGCGGTCGGGCCTTCTTCACCAGTCCCGACACCCTGGGCGACTACGTCCTGGTCGACTTCGTCGAGCATCGCCGGAACGTGTCCCGCGGCCGTAGGGCCAGCTGAACAGTCGTAGGGCCAGCTGAACAGTCGTAGGGCCAGCTGAACAGTCAGTGCTTCGGCCCGGCCTCCCGGCCGGCTGAACCGCCCTCGGATCAGGGCCGTCGAGGCCTGTTCCGAGGGCTGTTCCCTTGGCGCGCGCCCCGGGCCAGGAGCAATTGGGACGGGAACACCCCTTGCGCCCGAGACGGGCGACGGGTCATGATCACAGGGATGTAATTACACGGGTGGTCATCGACCCGACCGACCCGAGGGGAGTCACACCGTGATGGCTGTCGATCCAACCGAGAGAAGCTGGCAAGACTTCGCCAACTGCCTGGGCGTCGACCCCGATCTCTTCTTCCCGGAGCGTGGCGCGTCCACCCGGGAGGCCAAGGAGGTCTGCAAGGTGTGCGTGGTCCGGGACGATTGCCTCGAGTTCGCCCTCGCCAACGGTGAGAAGTTCGGCATCTGGGGCGGCATGAGCGAGCGCGAGCGGCGGCGCATCCGCCGGGCCCGGGCCGTGGCCCGCAGGGCGGCCATCGCCGTCTCCTGACCCGGGGCGCCGTC
>DASXLH010000036.1:0-2039 GCA_036496335.1 Acidimicrobiales bacterium | reverse complement strand
CCGTCTCTAGTTCGTCCTGAAACCTCCGGTTTCGGGACGAGGGCCCCTAGGCCCAGGACACCTTGCCGAGCTCGGCGGGGGTGGTGAGGTCGGGGTGGGTGGGGACGACGCGGACGGTGATGCCGTAGCGGCCGGCCCGGTCGCACACGAAGGTGCCTTCGTAGCGGAGGCGGTCACCGGACGCAGGTCCGACGGGCGTCATCGTGACCGGGGTCGGCGTCGAGAGCTCGTCGTTCTGGCCGACGACGCCGTGGAGGAGCTCGACGGCGACATCGTCGGGCTCGAGCTGTCCGAGGTGCACCACGGCGGCCAGGCGGCGGGTCTCGCCGAGGTCGACCGCGCCCATGTGGCCGTCCACCGCTTCGATTCGGACGTCGGTCCAGCCGGCGCTGACCCGTGACTTCCAGGTGGCCAACGACTTGGCGCCCGCGCCGGAGAGGTGGTCGGCCCGTTCGGCCGTGGGTTCGTAGAGCTGCTCGACGTAGTCGCGCACCATGCGGGTGGCCGACACCTGCGGTCCGAGCGAGGCGAGGGCGTGCTTGACGCGGCGCACCCAGCGCCGGGGGACGGGGCCCTGGGTCCGCTCGTAGAAGCTCGGGACGATCTGCTCCTCCAGCAGGGCGAAGAGGCTGTCGGCCTCCACCCGGTCCCGTACCTCCAGGTCGGCGATGCCTTCGGCCGACGAGATGGCCCACCCGTTCTCCCCGTCGAACATCTCGTCCCACCAGCCATCGAGGATCGAGCAGTTGAGGGCGCCGTTGAGGGCCGCCTTCTCACCCGACGTCCCACAGGCCTCCTGGGGTCGGCGGGGGTTGTTCAGCCACACGTCGGCCCCTTGGTAGAGCTGGCGGGCGAGGGCGATGTCGTAGTCGTCGAGGAACACGAACCGGTGACGCACCGCCGCCAACTGGGAGAAGGCGACGATCTGGCGGATCATCTCCTTGCCGAGCTCGTCGGCGGGATGGGCCTTGCCGGCGAAGACGAACTGGACCGGTTGGTCGCGTGACAGCAGCAGGGCCTGGAGCCGCTCGACCTGCGACAGGAGGAGGGTGGCCCGCTTGTAGGTGGCGAAGCGGCGGGCGAAGCAGATGGTGAGGGCCGACGGGTCGAGCACCTCGTCCGTCCAACCGAGCTCGGCCTCGGGCACCGACCGGGCCAGCAACGAGGCCCGGAGGTGGGCGCGCGTGAAGCTCACGAGCCGCTGGCGACCCTGCTCACGGACCCGCCAGACCTCGTCGTCGCCGGCGTCGAGCAGGCGGGACCAGCGTTCCGGGGCGGCGTCGGGCCAGTCGGGAAGGACGTGGCGGGCCAGGAGGTCGTTGACCTCGGAGGAGGTCCAGGTCTGGGCGTGCACCCCGTTGGTGATCGACGTGATGGGCACCTCTTCGGACGGGAAGCCCGGCCAGAGGCTGGCGAACATGGAGCGGCTCACGGCGCCGTGCAGCTTCGACACGGCGTTGGAGCGGCCGGCGAGACGAAGGCCCATCACCGCCATGTTGAAGGGATCGTCGGGGTCCGCGTCGGGTTCGTGGCCGATGGCCATGAGGCGGTCCATGTCGATGCCGACCTCGGCCGCCCAGCCGGAGAAGTAGCGCTCCAGCAGGGCCCGGGGGAAGCGGTCGATGCCGGCCGGGACGGGCGTGTGGGTGGTGAAGATGCTCCCGGCCCGCACCTCCTCCAGCGCCTCGTCGAAGGTGAGCCCGGTGTCGAGCACCGCCCGGCGGATGCGTTCGAGGCCCAGGAAGCCGGCGTGGCCCTCGTTGGTGTGGAACACCTGGGGCGCCTCGCCGACCGCCTCGAGGGCGCGGATGCCGCCGACGCCGAGGAGTATCTCCTGGCGCAGGCGGTGTTCGACGTCGCCCCCGTAGAGGCGGTCGGTCACGGTCCGCAGGTTGGCGTCGTTCTCCTCCACGTCGGCGTCGAGCAGGTAGAGGGGGATGCGTCCCACGTCGGCCCGCCAGATCCGGGCGTGCAGCGGCGTACCGGCCAGGTCGACCGTGACGCGGGCGTCGACCGGGCGCACGGCCATGGCGTAGGGG
>DASXLH010000035.1:0-9561 GCA_036496335.1 Acidimicrobiales bacterium | reverse complement strand
CCGGTTCCGCCGCCCGACGCCTTCCGGGACGCGCTGGCCTCCGAGATCTCCCGGCTCGACTGGCACCGCTACCCCGACCGCGCCGCCACCGCCCTGCGGGAGGCGCTGGCCGAGCACCACGGGGTCGAGCCCGGCCAGGTGTTCGCCGCCAATGGCTCCAACGAGGTCCTGCAGTGCATCTGCCTCGCCTACGGCGGGCCGGGGCGGTGGGCCGTCGACTTCCAGCCGACCTACCTCATGCACGCCCAGATCGCCACCGTCACGGGCACGTCGGTGCGTCACGGCCGGCGCCGGGCGGACTTCACCCTCGACCCCGACGAGGCGGTCCGCACCGTGCGGGAGAACGACGCCGACATCACCTTCCTCTGCTCGCCCAACAACCCGACTGGCATGGTCGAGCCTCCCGAGCTGGTCAAGGACGTCGTGGCGGCCGCACCGGGGGTGGTGGTGGTCGACGAGGCCTACGGCCAGTTCGCCGACTGGAGCGCGCTGCTCCTGCTCGACGAGGAGCTCCCCCTGGTGGTGACCCGCACCTTCTCCAAGACCTGGTCGATGGCGGCCGCCCGCCTGGGCTACCTCATCGGCCCGTCCTGGCTGGTGGACGAGATGGAGAAGGTCGTGCTCCCGTACCACCTCGACGCCGTCAAGCAGGTGGCCGGCCTCGTGGCCCTGCGCTTCGAGGAGGAGATGCGGGTCCGGGTCGACGGCCTGGTCACCGAACGGGAGCGGCTGGTGGCCGGCCTCTCGGAGCTGGCCGTCGAGCAGTGGCCGTCGGGAGCCAACTTCGTGCTGTTCCGGCCCGAACGGGTCGACGGCCGCAAGGTCTGGCAGGGCCTGCTCGACCGGGGGGTCCTCGTGCGCGACACGTCGTCGTGGCCGGGCCTCGAGGGCTGCCTGCGGGTCACGGTTGGCACTCCCGCCGAGGACGACACCTTCCTCACCGCCCTGGCCGAGGTGCTGCGATGACCGCAAGGACGGCCAGCCGGTCGAGGACGACCAAGGAGACCTCGATCGAGCTCGACCTCGACCTCGACGGCTCGGGCCGGGTCGAGGTCAGCACCGGGCTGCCCTTCTTCGACCACATGCTGAGCCAGGTGGGCCGGCACGGGGGGTTCGACCTGCGCATCCAGGCGGTGGGCGACATCGAGGTGGATGCCCATCACACCGTCGAGGACGTGGGTATCGCCCTGGGCGAGGCCTTCGCCGAGGCGTTGGGCGACAAGGCCGGCATCCGCCGCTTCGCCTCCGGTCTCTACCCTCTCGACGAGGCGTTGGTGGAGGTGGCGCTCGACCTGTCGGGTCGCCCCTACGTCGCCTACGACGTGCCGTTCGGCGAAGTGATCCCGCTGGGTACGCCGCCCTTCGATCCCCAGCTGGCGGCCCACTTCTGGCAGAGCTTCGCCACCAACGGCAACCTCACCCTCCACGTGAGGTTGAGGGTCGGGGAGAACACCCACCACATCGTCGAGGCCTGCTTCAAGGGGATCGCCCGCTGCCTGCGTGACGCGGTGCGGGTGGAGGGCACCGAGGTCCCCTCCACGAAGGGCGTCCTCTGAGATGGGGGCGTCGCGCGCCACGCCCAAGGTGGCGGTGCTCGACTACGGCATCGGGAACCTCCGCTCGGCCCAGAAGGCCCTCGAGCGGGTCGGCGCCGACGCCCGGCTCACGGCTGATCCCCTCGAGATCGAGGCGGCCGACGGCGTGGTGCTCCCCGGGGTGGGTGCCTTCGGCCGGTGCATGGAGGCGTTGGCCGAGCACGGGCTGACCGGCCTGGCCAAGGATGCGGCCCTGTCCGGCCGACCCTTCTTCGGCATCTGCATCGGCATGCAGATGCTCTACGCCGGATCGGACGAGAGCCCGGGGGTGGCCGGCCTGGGCGTCCTGCCCGGCACCGTCCGTCTCATCCCGGGCGACGTCAAGCGGCCCCAGATGCAGTGGAACGCCCTCGAGGTGAGCGGCGATCCGGCCATGTTCGCTGCCATCCCGGCGCCGGTCTGGGTCTACTTCGTGCACTCCTACGCCGCCGAGCCCTCGCCGGAGGTGGTGGCCACCTGCCACTACGGCGGACCGGTGACCGCCGCGGCGGCACGGGACAAGTTGTGGGCCACGCAGTTCCACCCGGAGAAGTCCGGCGCCGCCGGCCTCCAGGTGCTGGCCAACTTCGTCGCCTCCCTCTGACCCCCCGACGTCGTTCTGGGAGTGGTTTCAGCAGCTGGGACGGCGCGAAAGCACTCCCAGAACGGGGTCTCGGGGGTGAGCCTGGTGCCATCATCCGGGGATGGAGCTGTTCCCGGCCATCGACCTGCGCCACGGGCGCCTCGTGCGCCTCGAGCAGGGCGACTTCGCCCGTGAGACCGTCTACGGCGACGATCCGATCGCCGTGGCCAAAGGCTTCGTCGATGAGGGCGCCCGGTGGGTCCACGTCGTCGACCTCGACGCCAGCCGGCGGGACGGAACGAACCGGGAGCTGGTGTTGGGCGTGGCGGCCAACGCCGGCGTGCCCGTCCAGTCGGGTGGCGGCGTGCGTGACGGCTGGCTGCTGGAGGCCGGGGTGCGCCGGGTTGTGCTCGGCAGCGTGGCGGTGGAGGAGCCGGAGGTGGTGGAGGAGCTGGCCGCCGCCTACCCCGGTCGCGTGGCCGTGGGCCTCGACCACCGCGACGGCGAGGTCCGGACCCGGGGCTGGGAGGAGGGCAGCGGCCGCCGTCTGCACGACCTCGCCGCCGAGCTGGCCTTCCCCGGCGTGGCCGCCTACGTGGTCACCGACATCAGCCGCGACGGCGTGCTGGTGGGCCCCGACTTGGACGGCTACCGGAGCCTGCTGGCCGCCACCGAGGTGCCGGTGATCGCCAGTGGCGGCGTGGGCACCCTCGACCATCTCCGCCAGCTGGCCGACGTCGAAGCCGACGGACGCCGACTGAACGGCGTCATCGTGGGCAAGGCCCTCTACGCCGGGGTGTTCACGGTCCACGAGGCCCTGATGGCACTGCGGTAGCAGCTTCGTCGCCCCGGGCCGCGTGCGACATCGGGCACGCAACACCGGGACGGGGGCCGCCGACCGCCAGACTGGTCGGATGCTGTCGGTGCGCGAGCTCTCGGTCGAGGTGGGTGGCCGCCTCACGCTCGATGCCGCCTCGTTCACGGTGCACCCCGGCGACACCGTCGGGCTCGTCGGCCGCAACGGCGCCGGCAAGACCAGCCTGCTGCGGGTCCTGGCCGGCCAGGCGCCCGCCCACAGCGGGATCGTCCACCACACCGGGCGGCTCGCCTACCTCGACCAGGACCCTCGTACCCGACCCGATACTGCTGCCAAGCGGGTGCTCGACCACGTGCTGGCCGGCCGGGGGCTCGACGAGCTGGCGCTGCGGATGGAGAAGCACCGCCTCCAACTCGAGGAGGACGCCTCCGAGGCCAACATCGCCCGTTACTCCCGGGCCCACGACGAGTTCGAGCGGGAGGGCGGCTACGCCGCCGAGGCGGAGGTGCGCCGCATCGTCGCCGGGCTCGGCGTCGGCGGCGACCGGTTGGAGCTCCCCGTCGCCACCCTGTCGGGCGGTGAGCGTCGCCGGGTCGAGCTGGCCAGGATCCTCTTCGCCGGCAGCGAGGTGCTCCTCCTCGACGAGCCCACCAACCACCTCGACACCGACGCCAAGGCCTGGCTCATGGGCTTCCTGCGCTCGTACCGCGGGGCCCTGCTGGTGGTCAGCCACGACCTCGAGCTACTCGACGAGGGCATCACCCGGGTGCTGCACCTCGACGAGGGGAAGATGGTCGAGTACCGCGGCACCTACTCGCAGTACCGCTCGGCGCGGGCCGCCGACGAGGTCCGCCTGACCAAGGTGGCCGCCGCCCAGCAGGCCGAGGTGACCAGGCTCAAGACCCTGGCCGACTCGATGCGGGGCCAGACGGCCCGGCGGGCCCGGGTGGCCAGCAGCCTCGACAAGCGGGTCGAGCGGTTGCGGTCGGTGGCGGTGGAGGGGCCCCGCAAGGAGCAGAAGATCGCCGTGCGCCTGCCCGACCCTCCGCATGCCGGCCGGGTCGTCCTCGAGGCCGAAAGCCTCACGAAGTCCTACGGCTCCGCTCCCGTCTTCGACGACGTGAGCTTCGCCCTCGAGCGGGGCGAGCGGCTCTTGGTGATGGGCCTCAACGGAGCCGGCAAGACCAGCCTGCTGCGGATCGTGGCCGGTCGGATCGACGCCGACGCCGGCCACTGCCGGTTCGGGCTCAACGTCTCGGTCGGGTACTACGCCCAGGAGCACGAGAACGTGGAGGCCGGCCGCGACCTGCTCTCGCAGATGCAGGACGCCGCCGACATCCCCACCGCCGAGCTGCGGGGCCTGCTCGGGATGTACGGCCTGCACGGCGACAAGGCCTTCCAGGACGCCGCTACCCTGTCGGGCGGGGAGAAGACCAAGCTCTCGCTGGCGATGCTGACCGCCGGGCGTCACAACCTCCTGCTGCTCGACGAGCCGACCAACAACCTCGACCCGCCCAGCCGTTCGGCCGTGGCCGCGGCGCTGGCCGGATGGAAGGGGTCGATGGTCCTCGTCAGCCACGATCCCGACTTCGTGCGGGAGCTGGCGCCCCAACGGGTGCTGCTGCTGCCCGACGGCACGCTCGACTACTTCAGCGACGACCTCCTCGACCTCGTCGCCATGGCGTGAGCGAGCGGACCACGTGAGCCGGCAGGCAACCAACGCCCGCATCATCCCCTGCCTCGACGTGCACGACGGCCAGGTGGTGAAGGGCGTCAACTTCGTCGACCTGCGCAACGCCGGCGACCCGGTCGAGCTAGCGGCCCGCTACGACGAGATGGGCGCCGACGAGATCGTGTTCCTCGACATCACCGCCTCCTCCGACGCCCGCGACACCATGGTCGACGTCGTGCGGAGGACGGCCGAGACGGTGTTCATCCCGCTCACCGTCGGTGGTGGGGTGCGCTCCGTCGACGACGCCCGCCGCCTCCTGCGGGCCGGCGCCGACAAAGTGAGCATCAACACCGCGGCCATCGAGCGGCCCGCCCTCATCGCCGAGGTGGCCGAGACGTTCGGCGCCCAGTGCGTGGTGGTGGCCATCGACGCCCGGCGCAGCCGCGATCAGGCGGAGGGCGCCCGCTTCGAGGTGCACACCCACGGCGGCCGCCGCCCCACCGGGATCGACGCGGTGAGCTGGGCGATCGTGGCCGAGCGGCTCGGGGCGGGCGAGATCCTCCTCACCTCGATGGACCGGGACGGCACCCGGGAGGGCTTCGACCTCGAGCTCACCCGGGCCGTGGCCGACCACGTCGGCGTGCCGGTCATCGCCAGCGGCGGCGTCGGCATCCTCGAGCACCTCGCCGAAGGCATCGTCGGTGGCCACGCCGACGCCGTGCTGGCCGCCTCGATCTTCCACTATGGCGAGCACACCGTCGCCGAAGCCAAAGCCGTCATGGCCGCGGCCGGCATCCCGATTCGGCCCTCCTGATTTTTGCGGAACGCATCCGTACCCGTCCGGGCGGCTGCTCCGCTGGCGCTGCGCAGCGCGGGGGGCGGTACCGTCGGCGCGGTGGCGGACCAGAAGCACCCGATCAAGATGTTGAACGACCGGGTGCTCGTCCAGATCCCAGCCAGCGAGGGTGAGCGTCGCAGCCGGGCCGGGATCCTGATCCCGGCCACCGCTCAGGTGGGCAAGCGCCTCACGTGGGCCGAGGTGGTGGCCTGCGGCCCCAACGTGCGCACCATCGAGGCCGGCGACCAGGTGCTCTTCAACCCGGAGGACCGCTTCGAGGTGGAGGTCCAGGGGGACGACTACCTGATCCTGCGGGAGCGCGACATCCACGCCCTGGCCAGTCCCCGCCTCGACGAGGGATCGACCGGCCTCTACCTCTGAGCCCGGCCCGGCCTGACGAGGCCTCGAGGCGCGGTCAACTGTCCACGGGCGGCGCCGGAGCCGGTTCGGGCATGATCGAGGGCTGTGGCCGACACGACCTACATCAGCGACGAGATGCGAGCGCTCATCGGCGAGGAGACCGGCCGACAGACGTCCGAGCCGATCGACCGGTCCGACATCCGGCGATGGGCGTTGGCCGTCTACTACCCGGACCCGCCGCCCCGGCTCTTCTGGGACGAGGACTACGCCGCCAAGACGGTGCACGGCGGGATCGTCGCCCCCGAGGAGTTCAACCCGTTCGCCTGGCCGATGCCGGTGGCCACCGACGAGAACGCCCCGTCCCGGGGTGCACCTTCGCCCGAGGGCTACGTCGGTGGGCCGGAGACGTCGTTCGGCGTGGCGCCCCCGCCGGTGCGATTCCAGCTGAACGGCGGCATCGAGGTCGAGTACACGGGAGTGCGGATGCGCCCCGGCGACGTCATCACCTCGGTGGGGTCGATCGCCGACTTCCACGAACGGGACGGAAGGCTGGGTCGGATGCTGATGTCGATCACCGAGACCCGCTGGGACAACCAACGAGGCGAGCTGATCAAGATCAGCCGCGGAACGCTGATCAGGTACTGAGATGGCTGCGCTTCCCAACCACGACACCCCCGCCCTCGACCCGGCCACGATCCAGGTCGACGACGAGCTCCCCACCTGGACCCGGCTGGGCGACTTCCACGCCTGGAACCGCTACGCCGCCGTCAACTACGAGTTCGTCCCCATCCACATGGACGACGAGGCCGGCCGCAACGCCGGCTACCCGGCCGCCTTCGGCATGGGCAACATCCAGTTCTCCTACCTGCACAACATCATCCGTGACTGGATGGGCGAAGGCCCGGGTCGCATCGTCACGCTGTCGTGCCAGTTCCGCGGCGCCTTCGTGCGGGGCAACACCGTCACCGCCCACGCCAAGGTCGTCGACGTCGACCGGAGCGGTCCGGAGACGGTGGTCCAGCTCGACCTGTGGACCGAGGACGACACCGGCGCCCGCCTGGCGCCCGGCAAGGCCACCGTCGCCTTCCCGGCCTGAGCACGCCTGACCCAGGGCCGGCTCAGTCGGCTGTCTCCCGCGCTGCCTTCCAGCCGGCGAGGTAGGTGCGCAGGCCGGCCTGGCCGTGGCGCATCATCAGGTAGTGATTGGCCTGGAACGCCGGCCGGGCCACTGGTGCGAGCCGTCGCAGCAGCGCCTTGGTGGCCACCACCTCCTCCTCGAAGACGGCATCGGTGCCGCCCGCCGGGGCGACGCCGATGTTCCAGCGGGAGAACCCGTCGAGGTCACCGTGGAGACGGGCTTGGAGGACCCGTTCGACGGGGTCGCGCCGTTCCTGGGTGCTGACGAAGACGAGGTCGTACGGGAGCGTGGCCTGGCAGCGGATGTGAAAGGCATTCTCCGACAGCCGCACGCTCTCCTTGACCTCCCGCCACCAGGTCGAATAGTCGGGCAGACGCTCGAGGGCGTCGTACACGTCGGTGGGGGAGGCGTCGAGGTGCCACACGCTGCGGAAGCGGTAGAAGTTGCGGTCCACCGGCCAAGCGTTCCATAGCGGCGCCCAGGTCGGGTCGCCCCGGAGAGGGTCGGAGGAACGGGTCGGGGTGCCCCGAGCGCCCGCCCCTACGATTGGGCCATGTCCGTGGCAACGCCCATCCCGGTCACCGAAGCTGAGCTCGCGGTGGTGAAGTACGACGCCGCCGGCCTGGTGCCGGCCGTGATCCAGGAGCAGGGGAGCGGCGACGTCCTGATGGTGGGCTGGATGAGCCCCGACACGGTCAAGGAGACGCTGGAGTCGGGCCGGACGGTGTTCTGGAGCCGGTCCCGCCAGGAGGTGTGGCGCAAGGGTGACATCTCCGGTGACCGCCAGTGGGTGCGCCAGGCCTTCTACGACTGCGACGGCGACACCCTGCTCTTCGTGGTCGAGCAGGAGGGCCGCGGGGCCTGCCACACCGGTGAGCACTCCTGCTTCTACCGGCCCTTCGGGGCGTCCGCCGGGGCCGGCGCGGCCCCCGGCGTGTCACCGGGCGCCTGAAGCATGGTGACGCAACCGACCCGGGACGAGTTCCGGGCCTTGGCCCGCGACCACACCGTCGTGCCGGTGTGGCGCGAGCTCCTGGCCGACCTCACCACCCCCGTGGCCGCCTTCCTGCGGATCGTGGGCGACGAGCCCGGGTTCCTGCTCGAGTCGGTCGAGCACGGCGAGCGTTGGGGCCGCTGGTCCTTCGTCGGCCGCCGCCCGGCCGTCACCCTCGTCGCCCGCAACGGCTCGATCGAGGCCGACGCAAACCTCGACCCCTCGATCCGCCTCGATCGGGGCGTGCTGTCGGCGCTCGACGACGTGCTGGCCTGGTACCGGGCCCCGGACGTGGCCGGCCTCCCGCCGCTGCACAGCGGGATCATGGGCTACCTCGGCTATGACGTGGTCCGGGAGGTCGAGCGGCTGCCCGACGTGCCGGAGGACCAGCTCGGGCTGCCCGACGCGGTGCTGTCGATCATCTCCGAGCTGGCCGCCTACGACCACCTGCGCCAGCGGGTGGTCCTCATCGCCAACGCCTGGTGCTCGCCGGGCATGACCGACGACGAGCTCGACGCCCAGTACGACGACGCCCTCCGTCGCCTCGACCAGCTGGCCGCCGACGGCGCCCGCCCCGTGGAGGAGCCGGCCGTCGATCCGCCCACCGGCGACGAGCCCCTCCCCGAGGTGCGCTCCACCATGGGGGGTGGCACCTACCAGCGGGCGGTGGCGGTGGCCAAGGAGCACATCCTGGCCGGCGACATCTTCCAGGTCGTGCTGGCCCAGCGCTTCGACGTCGAGCTCGACGCCGACCCGTTCGATGTCTACCGGGTGCTCCGCCAGGTCAACCCCAGCCCGTACATGTACTTCCTGCGCCATCCGGCCGTGACCCTGGTGGGGTCCTCCCCGGAGCCGATGGTGCAGCTGCTCGACAACCGGGTGATCTCCCGGCCGATCGCCGGCACCCGCAAGCGGGGCACCAACGACGAGCACGACCGCCGGCTGGCCGCCGAGCTCACCGAGCACCCCAAGGAGCGAGCCGAGCACGTGATGCTGGTCGACCTGGCCCGCAACGACGTGGGCCGGGTGGTCGAGTTCGGGTCGGTGTCGGTCGACGAGCTGATGACCCTCGAGCGCTACAGCCACGTCATGCACCTGACCTCGCAGGTGTCGGGCGAGCTGGTCGACGGCAAAGGTCCGATCGACGTGCTGCGCGCCACGCTGCCCGCGGGAACGGTCTCCGGCGCGCCGAAGGTGCGCGCCATGGAGATCATCGACGACCTCGAGCCCACGCGGCGTGGGCCCTACGCCGGTGTCGTCGGTTACTTCGACTTCTCCGGCAATCTCGACACCGCCATCGCCATCCGCACCATGTTCGTGTCGCCCGACGGCCGGGCGTCGGTTCAGGCCGGTGCCGGAATCGTCGCCGACAGCGACCCCGAGGCCGAGGACGCCGAGTGCCGAGCGAAAGCGGCCGCTCTCCTCGCCGCCGTGCCGGCCGCCCGCCGCATGCGCCGGAGGCCGGCGCTTGCCTGACTTCACCGAGGACTACTGGGCCCTCCGTAAGGACGCCGGCGCCGTGTGGTTGCCACGCGACTTCGTCATGGTGTCCGGTCCCGACGCCATGACCTTTCTGCAGGGCCAG
>DASXLH010000034.1:0-6545 GCA_036496335.1 Acidimicrobiales bacterium | reverse complement strand
CGGCTGCAGCGGGATGGTGAACGTGTCGACCACGCCGCGGCCCGAGACCTGGCCCGGGGCGAGGTTCGTGCTCCGGCAGAAGCGGCACACCAGCCGAGGCGGGTGGATGTAGTGGCCGCAGTCACCACAGCGCTGGATGAGGAGCTGGTGCGCCCGGCAGCCGTCCCAGAAGAACTGGCTGAGGGCGTCCGGGCGGGGAAGGATCGGCGGTGGCGGTGCGGTGGCGGAGCTCACCGGCCGAGTCTCCCCCTGTGCCCGGTCCGGCCGCCACCAGGTCGCCGGTTGGTCGAGAGCCCAGGCTCTCGTCCCGAGGGTCCGCGCTAGAACAGCGCCAGGACCAGCCAGGGGGACGACATGGTCAACACGGCCAGCAGGGTGGCGATCGCCGGAGTCGGCTACTCGACGATCGGTCGGCGTCTCCCGATCCCCGACGACGAGCTCGTGCGCCAGGCGGTGGTCGCCGCCATGGACGACGCCGGGATGACCGTCGGCGACATCGACGGCATCAGCACCATGGGCGGTGACGCCATGTCCATCGGCTGGCTCCTCGGCATCATGCCGCTCAACTACTGGTTCACCTCGCCCGGCGGCCCGGCGTTCATCGAGCCGACCGTGCAGGCGATCAACGCGGTGGCCGCCGGCCAGGCGCACACCGTGCTCACCATCCGGCTCATCCGCCAGATGCCCGGCCAGACGGATCGGTTGCGTGCCCCCGGGCCGCCAAGCGAGCCCGGTCCGGTGAGCAGCGGCGGCTTCCTCGGGAGCGCCCACGACCCCGTGGTCGACGCCCAGTTCTCGGCGCCGTTCGGCACCGGGGCGGCAGCGGCCACCATCGCCGGCTTCCAGATGCAGGCCCACATGAGCCGGTACGGCACGACCGAGGAGCAGTTCGCCCAGAACGCGGTGAACCAGCGGTACCACGCCTCGATGAATGGCGACGCGCTCCTGCGTGACCCGATCACGATCGACGACTACCTCAACTCCCGCTACATCTCGAAGCCGGTGCGGCTCTACGACTGCGACTACCCGTGCGACTCGGTGTCGGCCGTGATCTTCACCACCGCCGAACGGGCGAGGGACTGGCGCAAGAAGCCGGTGCACGTCGAGTCGTGGGCGCTGTCGGCCATCCGTGACTTCGACATGGCCCTTCTCGAGGACCACACCGCCAACGCCCCGGTCCACTGCGGTGAGACCCTCTGGTCGCGCACCGACCTGACGCCAGCCGACGTGGACACGGCCCAGCTCTACGACGGGTTCACGATCATCACCTTCGAGTGGCTCGAAGGGCTGGGCTTCTGCGGGCCGGGCGAGGCCGGCCCGTTCGTCGAAGCCGGGCACACCCGGCTCGGCGGATCGCTGCCGCTCAACACCGACGGCGGCGCCTGCAACGTCGGCCGCCGCCACGGGGCCAACTTCTGCATCGAGGCCACCCGCCAGATCCGGGGCGGCGAGAGCGGCGACCGCCAGGTGCCCGACTGCGAGGTGGCCGTATGGGCCAACGCCGTCGGTCCGTACGCGGGGGCTGTGCTCCTCACCGCCTGACTCGACGCGCCTGGTCCGGGGACGATCCGTCAATCCGTTACCGCTTGCTCCGATGGGGCAAGCTGGTGGAGGCTCGGATGTCCAAGGGGGGGCCGTGGAGTTGCGCCAGGCGATGCGAACGACACCGGCGAGCCGCGAGTTCACCGACGACGACATTCCGGACGACACCCTCTACGACATCCTCGAACACGCGCGGTTCGCGCCGAACGGCGGGAACCGCCAGGCCTGGCGAGTGATCGTGGTGCGGGATCCCGAGATGAAGCGCCGCATCGGCACTCTCTACGACCTCGGCATGCGTGAGTACACGGGCTTCCACCGCGCCGGTCTCGTCCCGTTCGTGGCCTCGAACGACGGCCACGCTCCGCAGATCGACCTCGACGAGGCCCGCGCCGTCGCCCTGCCGAACGAACCTTCGCACGTCGCGACCGCGCCGGTGCTGCTGGTGATCCTGCTCGACACGACCGCCGGCTCGAGCGTCGACAGCGGCCTCGGCCGGGTGCCGGTCACCACCGGAGGGTCGGCCTTCCCGTTCGCCCACAACATCCTTCTCGCCGCCCGCGATGTCGGGTTGGGTGGGCACGTGACCTCGGTGCTGGCTCGACAGGAGCCGGCCCTCCGGGAGCTCCTGGAGATACCGGAGCGCTTCATCCTGGCGACGATGATCCCGCTGGGGCGACCCGTCCGGGAGATCACCAAGCTCCGGCGGGCCGAGGTGGAGGACTTCACCACGGTCGGGTCGTTCGCCGGCCCGGCCTTCACGCGGGGGGCATGACGGTGAGCGAGCTCGACAAGGACGTGGCGGGGTGGGTCGAGGAGGTCACCGGTGGCGTGATCGAGTCGGCCTCACCGATGGGTGGAGGCGGGCGCCCCGGCTGGGGAATCGACGTCAGCGCCGGGGGAGTGAGCCATCGCCTCTACCTCCAGAAGGGTCGAGGGGAGAATGTCGGCTCGTTCCTGCCCATCGGTCGTGAGACCGAGGTGGTCCGGGCGCTCGAACCGCTCGGCATCCCCGTGCCCCACCTCTGGGGGGTCGACACCAAGGACGGGTGGGCCCTGGTCGACCGGGCCGACGGCATCACCTGGTTCCAGCCGCCGCGCGATCCGGCGGAAGCCGAGTCGGTGGCGAAGGACTTCATGGTCCACCTCGCCACCTGGCACCGGGCCGGCGCGGCCGCGCTGGACCTTCCGAGCTTCCAGCCGGTGAAGACCGTGCGGGAGCACCAGCTGGATCAGCTGGCCGGCATCCGGCGGATCTTCGAGGAGGACGAGGTCCGGGCGCCGATCGACGCCCTCGCCCATCTCGAGCTCGAGCTGCTCGACTCCCGGTTGCCGGCCTTCGACGGCGAGCCGGTGCTCGTCCAGGGCGACACCGGGCCGGGCAACTTCATGTACGCCGACGGCCGGATCACCGCCATCATCGACTGGGAGCTGGCCCACTTCGGCGACCCGATGGACGACCTGGCCTGGCTCTCGTGGCGGGCCACGCAGCACACGTTCCCGGACTTCCCGGCCCGGCTGCGGGAGTACGAGCGACTGAGCGGGATCACCGTCGACGACGACCGCATTCGCTACTACCGGGTCAACGCCATCGCCCGGCTGGGCCCCCGCTTCGGTCTCGCCCCGATGACCGGGTCCGGGGGGCCCATCTCGGGGATCCAGGCCGGCAACGCCCGATCGGCGGATGGGAGCGCGTTCATCATGAGCATGCTGCACCGCCGGATGGTGCTCACCGCCCTGGCCGAGCTGGCCGGGATGCCCATCCCGTCCCGCCAGATCGACGACGAAGCGGTCCCATCGCCCCAGAACGCCATGTACGACGGGCTGCTCGACAACCTCTCCGCGGTGGTGCCCGCCATCGAGGACCGTGGCGCCTCGACCGTCGTCAAGGGCGTCGCCCGTCATCTGAAGTACCTCAAGGAGCTCGACCGCAACGGCCGCCGCTTCGAGGCCGAGGAGCTGGACGACATCACCGCCATCCTCGGCGCCACCTTCGACGAGCTCGCCGTCGCCCGCCCGACGATGGCCGAAGCCGCCCGCAACGGCAAGGTCCCCCTCGAGGACTACCTCCGCTACCACTTCCGCCGGATGACCCGCGACGACTGGCTGATGCGAACCGCGTCGGGCGCCATGTTCGAGCGGGCCTGGCCCGCCCTCCGCTGACCCGACCAGGAGACTCCATGGCCGATCCCGATACGCCCAGCAACAGGCCCGAGGTCATCCCGCTCACGCCTGATGACGACCGGTTCCATCCTTACGGCGACCATCCCTACGAGACCGAGACGTTCTGGGCCTCGTTCCACCACCCGGAGCGAAAGCTCGGCGGTTGGTTCTACAACCAGGTCCTCTTCAACCAGGACATCAACAACGGCGGCGTTTGGGTCTGGGACGACTCCCCGCCCGCCGCGCTCCACCAGGTCAACCAGCACGGTCTCCCCCTGGTCGACAAGGACGCCATGGACCTGCGCGACGTGGTCCTCCCGAACGGCAACCACATCGAGATGCTCGAGCCGCTGCACAGGTACCGGGTGCGGCGCAGCGATCCCGGCGCCTTCGAAGCCGACCTCACCTTCGAAGGCGTCATCCCGGCCCATTCCCACCCGATCGGGGTGGCGCCGTTCTGGCGGGGCCGGCACTTCGACCAGCCGATGCACGTCACCGGCCAGATCGAGCTGCACGGCGAGGTCATCGCCATCGACTCTTACTCCGTGCGCGACCGCTCCTGGGGCCCGCGTCCTGGACCTCGCGCCCCGGGCACGAGCGCCGGCAGCAAGCCCCGACCGGTGAGGAGCCCGGAGCAGTCGGCCCGCCCGCCCTACAGCCCGTTCGGGATCGGCTACGTGTTCGCCACCCAGGACGCTGATGAGTCCTTCCTCGCCTACACCCTGCCGTGCATCTACGACGGCGAGGCCCGCGACTTCGTCACCACCGGCTATCTGGTCCGCGACGGCAAGTACGGCCTGCTGCTCGACGGAAGCCGTCGTTGTGAGTTCGATCCCGACATGGGATGGATGCGCAAGATCTGGCTCGAGGCCGTCGACGAGCACGGTCGGGAGCTGGCCGCCGTCGGTGAGCTCGTCAGCCACCACGGCGAGCGCGGCCAGGGCACGGGCTACTTCCACTGGGAGTGGGAGGGCGCGAGTGGATACGGCGAGGACCAGTCCACCGCCCAGGGTCAGCTGCTCGAGGCCCTCCAGGCGGCTGGGCTCTGGACGTGATCGACGTGGGCGGGGTCGGACGCGTGTCGGCACGTGGCTTCCCGCCCTCCCGGTGTTGACGTGACGGAGCTCCGGATCGCCGATCTGAGGTTCCCCGAGGGTCCCCGTTGGCGGGACGGCACGTGGTGGCTGTCGGACCAGCTCGGTGATCGCATCCTGCGGGTCGGCCCAGACGGGGCCGCTGCGGTGGTCGCCGAGGTCCACGCGCCGTCGGGCCTCGGCTTCCTCGCCGACGGGGTGCTGGTCGCGGCGCTCATGCACGAGCCCAGCCTCGTGCGTGCCGTTGGCGGGACGGTGGAGGAGATCGTCGATCTCCGCGGCGTGGCCGGTCACCTCAACGACATGTTCGTCGATGCCGCCGGGCGGGCGTATGTCGATGCCTACGACGACTTCAACGATCAGTCGACGCACCGGCTCCTCCTCGTCACGCCCGGCGCCGACCCGGTCGTGGCGACGGCCGGGCTCGCCTTCCCGAACGGCGTGGCGATCACGGTCGACGGAGCCACGCTCGTCCTGTCCGAGACGTTCGCGGGCCGCATCAGCGCCTTCGACGTTGCTACCGATGGCTCGCTGAGCGGGCGTCGGGTGTGGGCCCAGCTGCCAGACGGTGTCAACCCCGACGGGCTCTGCCTGGATGAACGGGGTGACGTGTGGGTCGCCTCCTACCTCAGCGGCGAGTTCCTCCACGTCCGGGAGGGGGGAGAGATCCTCGACCGCTTCGGGTTCACCGATCGTTGGGCGCTGTCGTGCTCGATCGGCGGCGACGACGGTCGCACCCTCCTGCTCTGCACGTCGGAGACGACGCAACGCGACTACTTCGCCGGCCGTGCCGTCGGCCATCTCGAGACCCGTCGGGTCGACGTACCAGGCGTCGGCCGTCCCTAGAAGGAGCACCCGCTCATGCCCGTCGATGTGACGCCGTTCCCGGCCATCCTGCAGCTCCACGCCGTCGAGGACCACCTGTACGAAGGCGCTCCCGAGCACGGCGGGGACCACCGAAACGTGGTGTTCGGGGGCCAGATCCTCGCCCAGATGATCGTCGCCGCCCATCTCGACCGGAACGTCGACCGTGTCGACGACAAGGAGGTGAAGTCGATCCATGCGATCTTCGCCCGGGCCGGCGACTACTCCCAACCGATCCGCTACGAGGTCGACACCATGCACGACGGCCGCACGATCGGCAGTGACACGGTCACCTTCTCGCAGGGCGGGCGGGTCATGTCGCGCGGGATGATCCTGTGGAGCAAGGACGAGCCCGACCTCATCCGGCACACCGCCAACGTCGAGATGCCGACGGTGGTGGGTCCGGACGACCCGGGCAACCGCTCCGACCAGCTCGTCTTCCCCGGTGCCGAAGGTCGCATCGTCGACGGCATCGATGTCTGGAGCCCGGATCACCCGGTCCGGGAGCCCGTCCAGCATGTCTGGACGAGGTTCATCCAGGACCTGCCAACCGTGATGAACCAAGCGGTGTTGTCGTGGGCCACCGACGGTTGGCTGATCGGGACGGCGATGCTCCCGCACGCCGGGATCGACCAGTCGCAGGCCCATCGGACCATCTCCACCGGCGTCATCAGCCACACCCTCAACTTCCACGACCGCTTCCACGGCGACGAGTGGCTGTTGCTGGCCAACGAGAGCATCTGGGCCGGGCGAGGCCGAACCCACGGTCGCTGCAACATCTGGACCCAGGACGGTCGCCTCGTCGCCACCTACACCCAGGACAACCTCGTCCGTGGCTTCGGAGACGGGAAGGACCACACCGGCGACTACAACCGCATCATGTGA
>DASXLH010000033.1:0-1949 GCA_036496335.1 Acidimicrobiales bacterium | reverse complement strand
GTCGTCGCTGTGAAGGCGGTTTAGGGTGACTCCATGGAAGCGCAGGACCCCTCACGCCTGAGAATCTCGGACTCCGACCGGCACAAGGTGGCCGAGGTGCTCCGTGAGGCTGCCGGCGACGGGCGCATCGACCTCGAGGAGCTGGACCAGCGGCTCGAGGCGACGTACGCCGCGCGCACCTACGGTGACCTGGTCCCGATCACGCTCGACCTCCCGATCGAGAAGGCGGAAAACCTGCCGGTGCAGCCTGCGGCGATCCCGTCGCCGGTCGTCCCGGGTGGTCCCACCGAGGAGAGGCACCTGGCGATCCTGAGCGGCCTCGAGCGCAAGGGCGTGTGGACCGTCCCGGCGCACCTGACGGTGACCTGCTTCATGGGCGGCGCCGACCTCGACCTGCGGCGGGCGCAGTTCGCCGCGCGCGAGGTCGTGCTCACGGTCAACGCGGTGATGGGCGGTGCCGACATCAAGGTCAACCCGCACACCCACGTGATCATGGAGGGCACCGGGATCATGGGCGCGTTCAGCGGCCCGTCCGACAAGACCGCACCCGAGCTGGACCAGAACAGCCCGATCGTCCGCGTCCGCGGGTTCGCCCTGATGGGCGGCGTGGACGTGTCACGCCGCCCCGCCCCTGGTGGGGGCTCGTCAGAGCGTCGGCTCAGGTCTCGGTAGCAGCTTCCTGCTCGCCCGGAGTGGCGATCGCGTTCTGCTGGTCGGCAACCTCGGCGGTCGACGTGTCCGACGGGATCGTGCCGGCCGCCGACTCGTCGACGGTGAGGTTGTCGCCCGTGACCGGGTCGAACAGGTGGATCTTGGAGCTGTCGACCCAGATCTCGGCCTCGTCTCCCTCCTTGACCCGGCTCGAGCTGTCCAGGGAGATCACCAGCTGGGTGTGCAGAGCCTCGCCGTCCAGATCGCGCTCGAGCTCGAGCAGCTGCTGCTGCACCTCCGCCGGCGCCTCGAACGGGCTGTAGGCGAAGGCCTGGTTGCCCAGCCACTCCACGACGTCGACCTTCGTCTTGAACGTCGACCCGGGAGTCGCCTTGCCGGGCTCCATCACCGCGCTGTCCTCGAAGTGCTCGGGACGGATGCCCGCGATCAACAGCCCCTTTCCCTGCGCCCGCTTCGCCCTGTCCTCGGGGATCTTCACCGTGCCGAACGGCATCTTCACCGAGCTGCCCTCCACCGTCGCCGGCAGGAAGTTCATCGGCGGGCTGCCGATGAAGCCCGCCACGAACAGATTGACCGGGTTGGTGTAGAGCTCCCGTGGGGTGGCCAGCTGTTGCAGGATTCCCCGCTTGAGCACCGCCACCCGGTCACCCAGGGTCATCGCCTCGGTCTGGTCGTGAGTGACGTAGACCGTGGTGATGCCGAGCCGGCGCTGCAGGCGCGCGATCTCGGTGCGCATCTGGCCGCGCAGCTTGGCGTCGAGGTTGGACAGCGGCTCGTCGAACAGGAACGCCTGGGCGTCCCGCACGATCGCCCGCCCCATCGCGACGCGCTGCCGCTGGCCCCCGGAGAGGTTGCCGGGCTTGCGCTCGAGGTGCTCGTCGAGCTCGAGGGTCTTGGAGGCATCCCGGACCTTCTTGTCGACCTCCTCGTTGCTCGCACCGGCCAGCCGCAGCGGGAACGCGATGTTCTCGTAGACGGTGAGGTGGGGGTAGAGCGCGTAGTTCTGGAACACCATGGCCAGGTTGCGGTCGCGAGGAGCCAGGTCGTTGACCCGCTTCCCGCCGATCACCATGTCGCCGGACGTGATGTCCTCCAGCCCGACGATCATCCGTAGCAGCGTCGACTTCCCGCATCCCGACGGACCGACGAGGATCATGAACTCCCCGTCCTCCACGTCTATGGAGATGTCGTTCACGGCCGGGAAGCCGTCGCCGTACTGCTTGACGATGTTCTTCATCTCGATGGCAGCCATTGGATCAACCCTTCACTGCGCCGGA
>DASXLH010000032.1:0-22163 GCA_036496335.1 Acidimicrobiales bacterium | reverse complement strand
CAGCTCGACGGCGACCCGATGCGCACGATCATGCCCTTCCCGGAGGTGGGTGGGGTCAAGGTGCTCTCGGGCAAGGAGAGCGTGGCGATCGACCTCCACACCCCCGAGGGCCACGAGGTCGTGCACGAGCTGGTCCGGCGGGCGGACATCGTCCTGCGGTCGTTCCGGGCCGGCGTCGCCGAACGTCTCGGCTACGACGAGGAGTCGCTCCTCGCCATCAACCCGAACCTCGTCTACCTCAACGCACCGGGCTTCGGCGTCGACGGCCCCTACGGGCGCCGCCCCGCGTACGCGCCGACGATCGGCGCCGGTGCCGGCCAGGCCGGTCGCAACCTCGGCGCCACGATGATCCAGCGCGACGACCTCACCATGGACGAGGTGAAGGACCTCTCCTTGCGCATGGGCGGCGCGGCGATGAGCGGCAACAACCCGGACGCCAGCTCGTCGGTGGTGGTGGCCACCGGCATGCTGCTGGGTCTGCTGGCCAAGCGCCGCGGCGCTCCCGGCCAGGGGATGCTCACCACGATGCTCAACACCATGACGCACGTCCTGTCCGACGACATGATCGAGTACGACGGGCGGCCGGCGGCACCCACCCTCGACGCCGGTCTGCACGGCTTCGGTCCGCTCTACCGGATCTACGAGGCAGCCGAAGGCTGGGTGTTCCTCGCCGCACCGGCGGAGCAGGACTGGGGTTCCCTGGCCTCGATCACGGGACTCGACGGCGACGCTCGCTTCACGAATCCGGAAGGGCGCCGCGACCGCTCCGACGGGCTGGCGGCGGCGCTGGCCGAACGGTTCCTCACCCGGTCGGCGCAGGCCTGGGAGACCGCGCTCTGCGCGGAGGACGTCGCCTGCGTCGTGGTCGAGGACGGGCCGCCGGAGGCCTGCATCATGGAGGGCGAGGACGCCATCGCCCGTCGCCTCGACCTCCTCGTCCCCCTCGAGCACCCGGTCATCGGGGCGTACGAGCGGATGAAGCCGCTCGTCGCGTTCTCCCGCACGCCCGGCGTCGCCAGAGGCGCGCCGATGCTGGGGCAGGACACCGACGCCGTCCTCCGCGAGCTCGGCTACGACGAGCAAACGATCGCCGATCTTCATGCTCGGGGGATCGCCGTGGCTTGAGGGAGCACCCCCGGGCGTCCGATCCGGGGGTAGATCGAAAACGTCATTGTCGTATACTGGGAAGACGTCGAGTGGGAGTCAGGCCCGCTCCGGGTCGCCGAGCGACGATCGAGAAGGAGCACACGTTGGCTGATTTCGAGGGAACGAAGATCTGGGCGAACTCGGGTGACTCGCACTACATGGAGCCCCCGGACCTGTACGACCAGCTCCCGGAGCACCTGCGGGACAAGATGCCGAAGACCGTCCGGGACGAGGAGAAGGGCGTCGAGGTCATCACCGTCGACGGCCAGTCCTTCGAGCGGCCGATTCCCCGGCCGGCGACGCCCGAGCAGTTCATGCGCAACGCCGCCATGCCGGCGGCCGAGAACCGCGACGAGGCCGACGGCCAGCAGCGGGCCCCGGGCGCGATGGATCCGGTGAAGCGCCTGATCGACCTCGATCAGGAGGGCATCTGGGCCGAGGCCATCTACCCCTCGCTCGGAACCTGGACGTTCAACATCCGCACGCCCGAGATCGTGAACGAGGGTTGCCGGATCTCGAACGACTTCTTCATCGAGTTCCAGAACAAGTCACCGCGCTACGTGGTAGCCGCCTCGATCCCGCTGCTCGATGCCGACGACGCCGCCGCCGAGATCCGCCGGGCGGCGGGGATGGGCTTCCACCTCGGGTTCTTCCCGGTGAAGCCCCCGACCGGTCGGCCGCTATGGCAGTACGACGAGTGGGAGCCGGTCTGGACCGCGCTGGAGGAGACCGGCATGGTCCTCGGGTTCCACATCGGGACCGAGCCGGTCGACCCGACCGGCCGCATCGGCCTCTACTACCGGGGTCCCGGCGGCGCCGTGCTCAACTACGTCGAGACCACCTACGGCGGTCAGCGGGCCGTGAGCCAGATGATCGCCTGCGGCGCGCTCGACCGCCATCCCGACCTCAAGATCCTGGTCTCCGAGGGCGGGGCCACCTGGGGCCCGTTCCTGGCCGACCGGATGGACGAGGGCTACCGCCAGCACGGTGCCGCCGTGCGGCCCGTCCTCTCGAAGCCCCCGAGCGAGTTCCTCTTCAACCAGGTCTACGCCTCGTTCCAGCACGACCACTCGGCCGTGATGGCCAACCAGGCCATGGGCTGGAAGAACGTCATGTGGGGCTCCGACTACCCGCACTACGAGGGAACCTTCGGTCACTCCCAGAAGACGCTCCACGAGCTCTTCGACGACGTGCCCGCCGAGGTCAGCCACCGGATCAGGATCGGTGCCTTCCAGGAGCTGTTCCCGCACGTCCCCGCCCCTCCGGCGGGCTGAGATCCCCCCGTCGGCCATGCGCCGACGAGCCCTGCGAGGCGACGAGTGGCTTCCTTCGGGGGGCCACTCGTCGCGTCAGGGCCGATGCCGCAAGGGCCCGGGCCGCTCGCTACCCCTCGGCGTCAGCTGGCCAACCCACCACGCCCTTGTCGCGCAACGCGCTCATCTCATCGTCGCTGTAGCCGAGCTCACCCAGGATCTTCCTCGTGTGCTGGCCGACGAGGCACCCGGGACCGACGACCCCGGGCGTCTCCGACAGGGTGACGATGGGGCCGTGGCGGCGGTGCGTGCCGAACAGCGGATGGGTGACCTCCTCGGTGAACCCGTTCTCGACCGCCGTCGGGCTGCCGATGCTGAAGTCCGACAACGAGGTCTGGCTCACCTCCACGCAGGCGACGTCGTGGGGCAGCAGGACCTGCTCCCACTCGCGGGCGGGGCGTGCGGCCAGGATGTCGACGAGGGCGTCGGCCAGCGCGGAGGCGTTCGCGGCTCGGGCCTCGAGGGTGGCGAACCGGGCGTCCGATCCGAGATCGACGCCGGCCACGTCGCGCAGGGCGCCGACCAACTCGCTCCACTCAGACGGGAGCGAGGCGGCCAGGAAGACCCAGCCCTCAGCCGTCGGGTAGAGCCGGTAGAGCGGACCGGTGCCGTTCTCGTCGTGGTGCTGCACGGGGACCTTGCCGTCGAAGGCGAAGAAGTCGTCGGACACGACGTAGGCGTTGGAGCACAACATCGACGTCTCCAGGTACTGGCCCGAGCCGTTCCGCTGGCGAGCCACCAGGCCGAGGACCAGGGCCGTGCCGACCGTGAGCCCCGCGGCGGCATCAGCGTTGTTGGTGGGTCCACCGCTCATGAGGCGCATGGCGTCGAGGCGGGCCATCCCCTCCTCGAAGGTGATCTCCTCGCTGTGGTGCAGCGCGCTCGCCCAACCCAACTGGTAGGCGCGGTGGCCGGCGGCGACCCCCATCGTCGGGGCGAAGGCCGGCCGGGTCGTGTAGGGGCCGTCCGAGCCGTAGGCCCCGGCGTAGAGGTACACCTGGTCGGGGTTGACAGGCTCCAGGCTCTGGTAGTCGTCGCCCGTGAGCACGCTGTTCTGCTGGCGGTAGTTCCGCATCACCAGATCGGCCCTGGCGACGATCTTGTGCAGGATCTCCTGCCCCTCCGGCGTTCGGTAGTCGACGACGATGCTCTCCTTGCCGCCCAGGGCCTTCACGCCCGAGAACTCGCGCAAGGGGTTCTGGTACCGGTGCGGGTCACCCTCCGGTCCCTCGAGCTTGATCACCCGCGCCCCGAGGTCGGCCATCAAGGCGGTGCCGAAGGGGGCGGCGTAGAACCAGGCCAGCTCCACCACCGTGACCCCGGCCAGCGGGCCGGGGGGTGAAACTGCGGATGGCGGCGCGGCGGACCCCGTCACCGGCTCCGCCGCCCGGGGGCTCGAGAACCGAGCGGCGTCGTTGTCGGCCCCGAGGGCCGGCGCGCCGCTCTTGGGCTCAGCCGGGGTCCCATGGAGCATCGCCAGGGGGCCGACCTGGCGGGTCTTGCCGTAGAGGGCGTCCTCGACCTCGATCACGTGGCCGTTGTGGATCATCTGCGGGTGGTCGAGCGCCTCCATCGGCGTGCGGAACGGCTCGACCCCGATGTCGTCGGAGCGCATGAAGATCTCCATCCACTCGTCGAGGGTCTTCTCGTGCAAGCGGCGCAACACCGCCTCGTTGATCTCCGCGGCGGGCGCCTGGCGGGCCATTGCCTCCCGGTACCAGTCGGTGAGGTCGACCGCCGCCAGGAAGGCGTCGACCAGGTGGGGCCGGAAGTTGGCGAACTGGAGCCAGCGGCCATCGGCGGTGAAGCCGACGACACCGGAGACGGGTGAGAACGTCGAGCCGGCCCGGGGCTGGCTGGCGAACGAGTCGGGTAGCTGCGGACCGAGCCAGCCGTACAGGTCGTAGCCGGACAGGCCCTGCACGAGGCTCGCCTCCACCTTCTGGCCGCGCCCGGTGGTGCCCCGCACGTAGAGGGCCGCCAGTATCCCCTGGAGCGCGCCCTGCGAGGCCGCGTAGCTGGCGCCGGGGATGGCCGCGAACCGGGGACGGTCGGCGTAGGCCATCACCCCGGCCTTGGCGCCGACGATGGCGTCGTAGCCCTTGACGCCCGCCAGCGGTCCTCGCGGCCCGAAGCCCGTGATCGAGCAGTAGACGAGTCCCGGGTTGGAGGCGACCAGGTCCTCGTAGCCCAGCCCGAGCCGCTCGGCCACACCCGGCCGCCACGTCTCGACCACCACGTCCGCTTCGGACGCCAGGGCTCGCACCCGGTCCCGCCCCGACTCGGTCTCGAGGTCGACGGCCACGCTCTGCTTCCCACGGCTCCATTGCGCGAACGCCGGGGCCGATCGGTCGGGGTCGCCCTCGAGCGGCTCGACCTTGATCACCTCTGCCCCGTTGTCGCCGAGGACCATGGTGGCAACCGCCCCGGCGAGGCCGGAGGTGAGGTCGAGCACCCGCAGACCGTCTAGCGCTGTTGCCATGGTTCGCCCCTCGTTCGTCGTCCCTCGAAATTGAAAGCGATGTTGGCAGAAATGCCGTTCGGTGTCAGGCGAGGCGAGGTGTCCGACCGGTCGTCAGCGCGGGGGCGCCCCCAGGGCGCGGAGCGCGAACCTCCGGACGTGGTCGCTGGCCTCCCGCCGGGCCGCCGGTCGGGGTTGATCCGCCAAATCCTCGAAGGCCCGGAACGTGAGGGCGTGGATCATCCGGGCGTCGGCGGCGGGAACGGCATCGGGAAAGGTCCCGTCGGCTCGCCCCGCCGCCAGCGCGGCGACGAGCGGCTCGGTGAGGGCCAGCTCCGTCGCCCGCCGGATCTCGTCCCAGTTCGCGCCCCGCTGCGCCTCACGGGAGCGAAAGAGTCCGGCCCGCTCCGCCCGGCGCGCATCGAGCCGGATGCCCAGGATGTCGTTCATCCAGGCCTCGACGGATTCGACCGGACCGGGCGCGGCGTCCACCAGACGGGTGAGTCGGGCCGCCACCGCCGACACCTCCTGCTCGTAGAGGGCCACCAGCAGCTCGTCCTTGGAGGTGTAGTGGCGGTAGAACGCCCGGGTCGAGAGTCCGGCCTCCGTCAGCACCTCGTCGAGGGTGGCCCGGTCGTAGCCGCTGCGCCGGAGCACGCGCAGGGCCGCTTCGAGGATGGCCCGCCGCTCCTGGGCGGGAGCCAACGCCGGAGGCCGACCCCGGCGGCGGCCCGCGCCGGAGGTGGCCGGCCGGGCGGCCTCGCCGGCGACGACCGTCCTGGTCGCGGCTGCCTGTGCCGGCTGAGGCTTCTCCTTGGCTGCGCCCATCCGGGCAGCCTACGGAGGTCGCTGTCCCCCGGACGGCTTTGAAAGGATCACTTTCGCACGGTGTAGGGTGCGGCCTCCGAGCGGGGGGAGACAGCTGTGACGCTCAAGGATCAGGCCGCCGTCGTCGGCGTCGGGGCGACGCCCTACTACAAGCGAGGTCAGTCGCTTCCCGAGACACAGCTCTCGATGGCGTGCACCTCGATCCTGGCCGGGCTCGACGACGCTGGTCTCACCGTCAACGACCTCGACGGGTTCGCCATCTACTCGAACTCGGTCGACCCGGCCCAGGTCGCTTCGGTGCTGGGCGTCCCCGAGGTCCGCTTCGCGGCGTCGCTCACCTCCGGCGGCGGCGGTGCCGCCGGCTCCTTGGGCCTGGCCGCGGCCGCCATCCACGCCGGCATGGCCGAGGTCTGCGTGTCGCTCATGACCCTGCAGCAAGCCACCCGACGTCTCGGCGGCACCCAGGTGGGAGACGGCGGAGGCGGCGGAGGCGGGAGCGCGAACCCCTACGGCGGCGGCGGCATCCCCCCGTCCATGGCGTTCACCGCCGGTAGCGGCCTGATCTCACCCGGGCACAGCTTCTCCCTGCTCACCCGCCGCCACATGGAGCTGTACGGGACGACCCGAGAGCACCTCGCCAACGTCGCCATCCTCCAGCGTGACTACGCCATCAAGCGGCCGACCTCGATCCAGCGCGACCCGCTCACGATGGACGACTACTTCAACGCCCGGATGATCAGCGATCCGCTCTGTCTCTTCGACTACACGATGGAGACCGACGGCGCGGTGGCGGTGATCACTACGTCGGCCGACCGGGCCAAGGATCTCCGCCAACCGCCCGTCCACATCATGGCGTCGGCCAACGGCGGACTCGGCCGGTGGGGGCCGGCGATCTTCTCCTACTTCCAGCAGCCCGACGAGTACTTCGCGTCGTCGGGTCACCGCCCGGTGGCGAAGCGCGTGTACGAGATGGCCGGCATCACGCCCGACGACGTCGACGTGGCCCTCCTCTACGACCACTTCTCGCCGCTCGTGCTGATGCAGCTGGAGGACTACGGCTTCTGCCCCATCGGTGAGGGGGGACCGTTCGTGGCGGAGGGCAACACCCGCCTCGACGGGAAGATCCCGACGAACACCCACGGCGGCCACCTCTCGGAGGCCTACATCATCGGCATGACCCACGTCCGCGAAGCCGTCGAGCAGCTCCGGGGCGTCGCCGTCAACCAGGTGGAGGGCGCCGAGATCGCGCTCGTCACCGGCGGCCCCGCCTCGCTGCCCGTCAGCGGCACCCTGCTCAGGAGGTAGTGGCACCATGGCCGAGACCAAGCCCGGCGTGTACCCGGTGGCCCTTCGGGACCCGTACGCCGACGAAGCCACCGCTCCCTTCTGGGCCGCCGCCCTCGAAGGCCGGTTGCTCAGCTACCGCTGCACCAACTGCGGCACGTTCCAACTGCCGCCACAGCCCCGCTGCTTCAACTGCCAGCACGACACCTTCGAGTGGGTCGAGCTGCCTGGCACCGGGACCATCTACACCTTCACCGTGGTCCGCCATCCGCTGGCCCCCCAGCTCAGCGCCGTGGTGCCCTACGTGTCGGGCGTCGTCGAGCTCGACGGCACACAGGGCGCCGGCTCACGGCTCATCGTCAACATCGTCGACTGCGATCCGGAGGCCGTGGCCGTCGGGGACAAGGTCCGCATCACCTTCGACAAGGTGAGCGAGACCTTCGCGGTGCCCCGGGCCGTCCCCGCCTGACACCCGCCGGACGGCGGCGCTGCGTCCGGCTCGGAAGCGGTCGCGACCGAGGTGGCAACGCCGGGGCGATATATGAAACGATGATTCTCATTCTGGAGCCAGGCCGTGTCGGCACGACGCGTCCGGCCCGTCACCGCTGACGACGAGCACGAGGGGGAACGTTGTGACCGAGGGAACGGGTGCGCTGGCCGGGCTGGTCGTCGTCGACCTGACGACCACGCTGCCGAGCGCCTACACCAGCCTGCTCTTCGCGGACTGTGGCGCCGAGGTCATCCAGGTCGAGCCCCCGGGTGGGAGTCACCTACGTGAGCAGGCGGCCTGGCCGTTCTGGTTGCGAGGCAAGAAGAGCATCGAGCTCGACTACCACGACCCGGCCGATCTCGCCGTCGCCCGCAGCCTCGCGGCCGACGCCGATCTCGTGATCGAGGCGTTCCGCCCGGGTGTCACCGACCGGCTCGGGCTCGGCTACGAGCAGCTGTCCGCCGAGAACCCCGGCCTCGTCTACACCTCGATCACCGGTTTCGGACCAACCGGCAAGTACGCCAACCTCAAGTCCTACGAGGCCATCGTGATGGCCAAGACGGGCTCGATGTACGGGGCCAACCGCTCGGGCCGACAGGGCCCGGTCGTGATGAACGCCACCGGCGCCACGCTCGGCGGCTCGTTGCTGGCCATCCAGGGCTCGCTGATCGCGCTCCACGAGCGCTTCCGGAGCGGTCACGGCCAGAAGGTCGACGCCACGATGCTCCAGGGGATGCTGGCCCAGGATCCGTGGTCGTACTTCGGCCCGGTGCTGGCCCGCCTCTATCCCGATGCGTTCAGCGGCATGGGGATGGCGGCTGCCCCCGGCCGGCCCGTCCCCACCAGCTGGCTCAGCTTCGGGCTGCTCAACGGCTACAGCGCCGACGGCCACTGGATGCAGTTCGCCCACGCCACCCAGAAGCAGTTCGAGGCCTTCGTGGAGGAGCTAGGCCTCGGCTGGGCGCGCACGGACCCGGAGTGGAAGGACGCGCCCGACAGCGAGAGCACCGAGGTGCGCGAGAAGTGGTGGAACCTCATGCTCGAGGCCGCCGGCTCGAAGACCGTGGCCGAGTGGCAGGAGGTCTTCGACCGCAACGGCAACACCTTCGCCGAGGTCTACCGCGACGGCACGGAGCTGTTCGAGCACCCTCAGTTCGTCCACGACGGCAACATCGCCGAGGTCGAGGTTCCCGAGCTGGGGCGGGTCCTGGAGCTGGGCCCGCTCGTGACCTACACCGGGACCCCGGGCGACCCCACCGCCCTTCCCCCGACGGTCGGCCAGCACAGCGACGAGCTGCGAGCCCGCCCCCGTCGCCACGTCGAGGCGACGCCGATCGGGACCGACGGGCCCAGCGACCGCCCCGCCCTCGACGGCGTCCTCATCGTCGACCTCGGCACGTTCTACGCCGCCCCGTTCGGGACCGCCATGCTCACCGATCAGGGGGCCCGGGTCATCCACGTGGAGCCGCTCGCCGGCGATCCCATCCGGTTCAACATGCCGGTGCCCGAGTGGGGCAGCGTGCGGGTCACGCAGGGCAAGGAGAGCCTGGCGGTCGACGTCTACACGCCCGAGGGCAAGGCGATCGTGGAGGAGCTCATCAAGCGCGCCGACATGGTCCTGCACAGCTACCGGGGCGGTGTCGCCAAGCGCATGGGCCTCGACGCCGACGCCGCGCTCGCCCTGAACCCCGACCTCGTGTACCACCACGGTCAGGGCTACGGCCTCACCGGCCCGTACTCCCGGCGCCAGGCCTACGCGCCGACGATCGCGGCCGGGTCCGGCTTCAGCCGGCGCTCCGGTGGCGGCGGGCCCGAGGGTGTCCCCCTCACCCTCGAGGAGATCAAGAACCAGACCGCCTATCTCGGAGGGGCCCAGTCGGGCCTCGCCGACGGCTTCGCCGCCCTCGCCGTGGGCGCGGCCATGGCGCTCGGCCTCGTCGCCCGCGATCTCGGCCGCGGCGGCCAGACCAGCATGACCACGATGCTGGCGACGATGGGCCACGTCATGGGCGACGTCACGATCGACTACGCCGGCAAGGACGAGCCGCTCGTGACCGATCCGGAGCTCTACGGCTTCTCGGCCACCTACCGCCTCTACGAGGCGAGCGACGGTTGGGTGATCGTGTGCGTCACCGACGACCGCGAGTGGGCGGTCTTCGCCGACGCCCTCGGGGACGCCGCCATCGCCACCGACGGGCGTTACTCGAGCGCCGACGGTCGCGCCGCCAACGAGGCCGAGCTGATCGCCGCCCTCACGACGGTCTTCGCCGGCCGGTCGGCGGCGGAGTGGGAGGATCGGATGGTGGCCGCCGACGTCGCCTGCGTGGCCGTCGACCCCATGCTCGGCGGACTGGCGTCCGGGCTCCAGTTCCCCGGCGGGATGGCCGAGCAGCTCGGGATGATGACGACGGTGGAGCACCCGATCTTCGGCGAGGTCCCCCGTACCCGCAGCCTCTTCAAGCTCTCTCGCTCGGGGGAGACGATGGGTGCGGCCTGTCTGATCGGCCAGCACTCCGATGCCATCCTGCAGGAGCTGGGCCACTCCGAGGAGGAGATCGCCAAGCTGCGGGCGGCGGGGATCGTCGGCGGCTAGGAAAGCCCGACCAGCTCCAGGAGCACGGCCGTATCAGCGAGAGCCCGGAGCGCGTCGTTGAGGTGCGTGCAGCAGTCCGGGCCGCGGAGCACCTCGAGCACCCGGCTCCGCAACGCCGCCAGCGGCTCGCCGACCAGCCAGGCGACGTTGGGCGAGGCGGCCGGGCACTCGGCGAAGGGAAGGACGAGCGGCGTCGCCACCAAGCTCGTGACGATCTGCGACTCGAGGTCGACGCTGGCCACCAGGCGGTACTCGTGGACTCCGACCTCGCCCAGCCCGGGGTCACTGCACGAGTCTCGGAAGTGCGCGTCGATCCGGAACTCGCCGCCCTCCTGCCAGACGTCCATCCGCCGGGCCCGACGGAAGCCGACGGCCTCGAGGGGATCGAGGAGATGCCAGCCGAGCGGGTCGGCCGGATCGGTGAGGGGCGGGACGGCCGCGACGTTGTGCTCGAGGGCCGACACCGTGCCGTCGGCCTTCAGCGCGCCCGAGCCGGGCCGGAAGCCGGCGCAGATCCCCGCCATCTGCCGCGTGAGCCCGGGAGGACGGACCCGAGTGTCAGCCGCGGCTGGCGCCCCGCCTCCCCGGGCGGCGTTCGCCTCGTCCCGTTGGCGCGACCAGGCGAAGCCCCCGACCAGGCTGGCGCCGGCGATGTCGTCCAGCAGCAGCGCCAACGGCGTGTGACGGCGGCGATCGTCCGGGACGGCGGCGTCGATCGCCGCCCGCAGCCCGCCCCCGCCGCGGGCGCCGACCAGCGTGTCGATGCCGGGCCGTACCGGTTCGACGGCGATGTCGGCGATCGTCCGGTCGGGCTCGATGCCGGCTCGGAGGCTGCCGGAGGCCACGATGGCGGCAGTTCCGTCGCCGGCGGTCAGCAGGTCGCGGGCCCGGCCCACCATCCGCATCTGCGTCCCCTGGCCATCGGGCCAGGACATGTCGATCGAGCTGGTCCGGCGGATGGACCGCGGCCGTCGGGGCGGTGGTCCCGCGACCGGGTCGCCCGGCGGCGGTGGCAGCGGTGCCGGGGGCACGGCCGTGGGACCCTCGCTCATACCTCTACTTCCGGGGCCGCCACGCCGGGACCGACACCTCGTCGTCGACGGGGAGGAAGGTGACCTCGACGGGTAGGCCGCACACGAGCTCGTCGCGGGCCACGTCGGCGACCCAGTTCAGCATCCGCACCGGATGGTCGCCCTGGGTGCCGTCGAGCTCGACCACCGTGATGTTGCGCTCCTCCCCGTTCGGGAGCGGGGGGAAGTCGGCCCAGGTGTAGGAGAAGACCGTGCCCGTGCCCGGCAGCGCCGCCCAGGTGAACTCGGTGGACTGGCAGTTGAAGCACGCCGCCGAGATCGGCCAGCGGTCGGTGCCGCACGAGCTGCATCGCTGCGCGACGAGCTCTCCACGGCCGGCGGCCAGCCAGTAGGGCTCGGACGGGGGGGTGAAGCCGGGCTGGGGCAGCATCGCCCGCTGTTCGGCATCGATGGCCATCAGGACCTCCGGAGGAGCAGGGCACCCGAGGGGGTGGGGGACGAACCGGCGACGACGAGGGCGACCTCGGCGCCGTCGACCTGGTTGCTGGAGGTGCCCCGCAGCTGGCGGACACCTTCGAAGACGTGGGTCATGCCGTGGAGGTACACCTCGGAGAGGTTCCCGCCGTGGGTGTTGACCGGCAGCGAACCCTCCCGGCGGATGTTGCCGTCGGCCACGAACGGGCCGGACTCGCCCTTCTTGACGAACTGGAAGTCCTCCAGGCCCATGAGCACCATCGGGGTGAAGTGGTCATAGATCATGGCCACGTCGACGTCGGACGGTCCCAGGCCGGCGTAGCGGTACAGGTCGTCACCGATGGTCCGCTGGCCGGCGGAGGCGAAGTCCTCCTCCTCCATGTTGTTGCCACCGAACATGCCCGCCCCCCAGCGCCACGGCGCACCCATGGCGGCGGCCGAGATGAGCACCGGTGGTTGACGCATGTCCTTGGCCCGCTCGGCCGTCGTGACGAGCACACAGGCGCCGCCGTCGGACTCCATGCAGAAGTCGAGCATCCGGAGCGGATCGGCGATCATGCGAGAGGCCTGGTGGTCCTCGAACTTGATCGGATCCCGGAAGCGGGCATCTGGGTTGTTGACGGCGTTGCGCCGGGCGTTGATGGCCACCTCGGCGAAGTGCTCGACGGTGGTGCCGTAGAGGTGCATGTGGCGGCGTGCGGCCAGGGCGAAGCTCTGTCCCGGCGTCTGCAGGCCCGGGTACTTGGGAGCGGCCCGACCGGTGCCACCGAACCGGCCCATCGGGGTCTGGATCACGCCTCGCGTGACCGCCACGATCTCGGCCTGACCGGTGGCGACGGCCATGGCGGCGTACATGTAGGCGCCGCCCATGGCACCGCCGCCACCGCCCCACCCCATCGACGTGAACCGCACCCGTTCGTTGCCGAATGCGCTGGCCAGCTGGCCGGCGTCGGTGGCGTCGTTGGAGTAGGACGACCAGCCGTCGATGTCCTTGGGCGAGATGCCGGCGTCCTCACACGCCTTCGTCACCGCCTCGACCACGATTGAGAGGTAGCCGCGCTCGGCATGTTCCCCCCGCTTGCCGTACTTGGTGTGGCCGAATCCGACGATCGCGGCGCGATCTCGGAGCCACGTGCCGTCACTCATGTGTGCGCTCCCTCCGTCGGGGCGCCCGAGCGTCCCCGCCGGCAACACCGTACCGCGTCCCGGCCGACATGAAAGTGTCGTTCTCAAATGGGCGGGAACGGCTTCTCCCCGGTGGTGCGGTGGACACGTGTCCGTGTCGCCGGGAGGGCGCCGGGAATAGGTTTCGGCGCATGCCGGTGACCCTCGAGGATCCGCATGGGCAAGGCGTCCGGTGAAGCTGGTAGGCCTCACCGGGGGGATCGGCTGCGGCAAGTCGACGGTGGCGTCGCGCTTGCGGGCGCGCGGCGCCGACGTGATCGACGTCGACATCCTCTCCCGCGAGCTCCAGCAACCCGGCCAGCCCCTCTTCGACCAGATCGTCGAGCGCTGGGGTCCCGGCATCCTCGATCCCGACGGCGGGCTGGATCGTGAGGCGCTGGGCCGGATCGTCTTCGGCGACCGGGAGCAGCTCGTGGCGCTCACGATGATGGCGGCACCCATCACGGAGGACGCCCTGATCAACCGGGCCATGCTCCACCACGGCACCGACGACGTGGTCGTGCTCGAGGCC
Source organism: Acidimicrobiales bacterium (assembly GCA_036496335.1). Classification (GTDB taxonomy): domain Bacteria; phylum Actinomycetota; class Acidimicrobiia; order Acidimicrobiales; family CADCSY01; genus JAEKLB01. Next base: position 8,847 of record DASXLH010000032.1, on the reverse strand, counting down.
GCCCAGTTCATGGGGCGCCAGTACGGGATGGAAGGGATCATCCTGGTCGACGCCCCGGTCGACGTCGCCCTGATCCGGCTCACCGACATCCGGGGGATGTCCGAGGCCGATGCCCGGGCCCGGATGGCCAGTCAGCTCCCTCGGGAACAGCGCCTGGCCGAAGCCGACTTCGTGATCGACAACCGCGGTGGCCTCGATGGCCTCGACGGGCCGGTCGCCCAGGCCTGGGCCTGGATCCAGGAGCTGCCCGACAGCACGCCGACTCGGATGCTCACGGCCGATCCCGGCTCGGGTGGCAGGCCGTCCTGACCCTGGCTGGCTTCGGAGCCCGGCGGGTGGACCGTTCTGACAATCAGCACTTTCATTTTCGTCCGGCGCCGGTCTACGCTGGCCCTACGGCAAGCGGTTCTCGAGGAGCGTCGGGTCAGCGGGCCGTGACAGCCGATCAATCGCACCCCCGGGATGGTCGGCGCGAGAAGGGCCTCGCTCCTCGGAGCGGGGCCCTTCTGCTCGGCAGTGCCCGCCGCGACCTACTCGTCGAGGGAGGCGAGGAAGGGGCCGATGGCGTCGAGGAACCCGGGAGTGTTGCCACCGTGGACGTTGTGACCGACGTTCGGCACGGTCACCATCCGGCCGTTCGGCAGGGCGGCGATGAACCGATCGGCGGCGTCGGCCAACAACACGTCGGACTCACCGCCCCGTACGAGCAGCACCGGGCACTCGATGCCCTTGACATCGTCGAGGGTGAGGTCGCTCAGTGACCCGCCCGGAAGCCGACGATGGTCGACCTTGCTGACGTACTTGCCGTCGGCCCTGACCAGGAGGTTGTACTTGACCGTCCGGGCGATGTGCTCACGCGACCGGAACCGATCGTAGCGAGCGACGTTGTCGAGGAACACCTCGAGGTCGTCGAACTCGATGTTGTGGGCGATGAAGTCGCCGACCACCTTGGTGCCCTCGGCCGACAGCTCCGGGCCGACGTCGACCACCACGATCGCCCGGGCGAACCCGCGCTCGCGGACCGCCGTGCTCAAGGTGACCCGCCCTCCCATCGAGTGGCCGATGACGATCGGCTGACCGAGCTGCTGATCGGCGATGAGCGCCAGGGCGTCGTCGACCATGGCGTCCATCGAGTAGTCGAGCTCGCGGCTCCACTCCGTGTCGCCGTGGCCCCGCTGGTCGAGGGCGAACACGTGGTAGCGGTCAGCGAGGTGCAGCGAGACCAGGTCCCAGGAGTGGGACGACTGGTTGCCGCCGTGCAGCAGCACGACGGGCGGAGCCCCCGGGTCGCCCCATTCGGTGAAGTGGAAGCGCATGCCTCGCAGGACGGTGTGGCGCGACACGTACCGGGAGCTGGGCGTGTGCGGGATGCCCAGATCGGCGGCGCTCTGGAGCAGGCTGGCGAACTCCGGCGAGGCGGTCATGTCCTTCGGGGCCAGCGTGTCTGCGAACTCGTTCAGGTACATGGGAGGACCTTTCGGGAGGCGATCGCGGTCATCGAGCCTGCCAGATGACGCTCGGTCAGGCGTCCTGCAGCTCGGGGAGCAGCGCCTCCAGGGCGACGACGTCCTCGATCTCGCGGAGGGTGTCGTTGAGGTGCGTGCACGTCGACGGACCGAGCAGCTCGGCCCGGACCTGGGGACGAAGCCCCATGACGTGCATGCCCACCAGCCGCCCCGCACTGGCCGCCGCCTCGGGGCACTCCTTCCAGGGGAGCACCCTCGGTGTGGCCTGACAGGCGAGCACGACCATCTCCGCCGAGATGACTGCTTCGACCGTGTACTCGTGGATGATCGTCTCCTCGCCGTCCGGGGCCATGTGCGAGTCCCGGAAGAGGACGTCGGCGTGGAGGACGCCATCGGCGTCCCGCCAGAGGTCGTGGCGCCGCCACCGCCGCATGCCGTCAGCAGGAAGGGACGGCATCTCGTGCCAGCCGATCGGGTCGTCAGGATCGAGCAGGGGCGTGGCGTCCGGCCCGGTGACGTTGGCGCCTCCCCCACTGTCGATGCTCGACATGATCACGCCGCCGACCTGGAACCCGGCGCAGGCGTCGGGCCCGTGGATGACGGGGCCCGGGCGGCGAAGGCGTTCGACGGCGCCTTCCTCCAAGTCGCCCCGCTTGGCGGCCTGGCCGACCGAGTAGCCCGACACCAATGTCGACACCGGGATCTCGTCGAGCAGGAGGTAGACGAGCGAGCCCCGCTCGGCGCCGGTGGCGGCGTCGATCACGGCGCGGAACCCCGTCGTGGCGACCTTGCCCACGAGCGCCTCGACGTTCGTCACCCCCGGCTCGGTGCTGATGGTCTGCACGACCGCTCCACCGGTGTAGGCGAGATCGACCTGCGACGTCGCGGTGGCGACGACCACGGCCTCGCCATCGGCGCCGGTCACGAGATCACGGGCGGTCCCCCGCAGCCACAGCCCGCCGTCGAGGCCGTCAGGGCGGAGGGCGTCGACGGAGGACGTGCGACGGACCGATCCGGGACGGCGGGCGGGCGTCCCGGTCGTGGGAGCGTGCGTACCGTGCCGAGGATCGATGTAGCGCCTCATGTCCCCCGCCTCACTCTGCGGGGGGAGCCGGGACGTGAGGGAACAGCTCCTGGAAGGCGCCGATCCGCATCCGCTGGCTGACAGCGGGGTCAGCGTCGTCGAAGAGCTCGTGCAACGTTTTCTGCGTGTGCCCGAACGTGCCCTCGTAGTGGGGGTAGTCGCTGCCCCACAGGATGTTCTTCCAACCCATGGCGGCATTGGCCGCCACCGCGGAGTGGTCGTGCTGGAACGACGCGTAGACCTGGTCATAGAGGTACTGACTGGGCAGCCTCGAGAGGACCGGCCGCACCGCCGCGCCGTGCTGGCGATAGCCCTCATCCATGCGGTCGGCGATGAACGGGCCCCAGGTGGCACCGCCCTCGGAGACGAGGACCTTGAGGTCGGGGTGTCGATCGAGTGCCCCGCAGGCGATCATCTGGGTCACGCAGCGCTGGCCGCCGTAGGTCGTCTCGACGTAGTTGAGGACCGCACCTCCGCGGCCGCGGTGGTACACGCCGGTCCGCACATCGGGCGTGTGGGGCTCGGTCCCGATGTGGAACGCGACCACCATCCCGGTGTCGGCGAACGCCGCCCACAGCGGATCCCACTCCTCGTGCTGCCACGGTGGACGTTCGAAGGGCGGTCGTGTCGGGAGGAAGCCGGCGTGGAAGCCGAGGCCCGAGGCCCGCTTCACCTCGGCCACGGCGTCGTCCACATCGAGCAGCGGGAGCGACGCCGCGCACACGTACCGCGGCGAGTGGTGCTGGAAGTCGAGCGCCCAGTCGTTGAGGACCCGCACTCCCTCCCGGGCGACCTTGGGGGTCTTGATGCTGAACGCCCAGATGCCGAGCGAGGGATAGATCACCTCGGCCCAGATCCCTTCGTCGTCGGAGTCCTTCAGGCGCAGATCCGGATCGTTGGCACCCGGCGCCCGCTCGAACATGCCCTTCTCGCCCGGGGTGAGGGCGACGTTCATCGCCTCGGGGCGGGGCATCCGTCGCCGGAACTCCTGGCCGTCGACGAAGACCGTCTCGAACTCGCCGTCGTCATCCTTCACGCTCCGAGGCATGGCCTCGACGACGTCCTTGGGCAGGTACTTCTCCGTGAACAGGTCCGGGGGTTCGATCAGATGTGAATCCCCCGAGTTCGCCCAGAGCTTGGCCATGACCGTCTCCCTCCGCGAATCCCCGCCGGGTGGCTGCCGACACCTCGACGATGGCGGTCCGCCCCCGCTTCGCAACGTAGTCGGTGCCGAGCGAGTTGAAAATGGTCCTTCACGAAATAGATCCGGGAATCAGCCCGGGTCGTGCCAGCCGAGCGCCGGAAGGCAGAACCGGAGCAGATCTTCGATCGCCTGGCGCTTCCCGGGTCGCCTTCCTCCACGGGTCCAGACGATCGTCTCGAACACCAATGCATGGATCAGGTGGGCGTCCCGGACAGGTTGCGTCTCGGGGAAGCTTCCGTCGGCCCGCCCCGCCCGCAGGGACGTGACAAGAGGTGCCATGAGCAGCTCCCCGGCGCGAATCCGCTCCTGCTCGTAGCCCTCGCTCTTGCCGCCCATCCCGGATTCGATGAGGGCCTTGCGCTCGGCCCGCCGAGGGTTGTAGGCGAGGGAGAGGAGCTCGTCGATCCAGGCCTCGACCGCCTCCCGGGGCGTCGCCGCGGCCTTGACCCGCCTCGACACCCGCTCGCTGATCTTCTCGGCGTCGCTGCGGAAGATGGCGTGGAGAAGGTCGTCCTTCGACTTGAAGTGCCGATAGAAGGCACGGGTCCCGAGATTGGCCTTCTCCAGGATGTCCTGCACGGTCGCCGCCGAGTAACCCTTCTCCCGCATCACCTCGGTGGCCGCATCGACGATGAGGCGGACTTCGGCGGCATCGTCATGGCGCCGAGGTCTGCCCCGACCGACCTTTGTCGGCACGCCCGAAACGGTCATGGCCGCCGAGGGTAGGCCACCCGTTCTCCCTGCGAGGACCGACCGAAGGGGTTCGCCTCGGCCGCTTCGCGGCTGAGCGCCTCGATCCTCTGGAAGCGGAGACCGGGACCGGGTCGAGAACGACTTTGAAAGCGGTGATTGCGATTTCGCCGAGGCGATGGTTACGGTCCCGCTCATGGGGGTCTTCGAGGGACGCGTCGCCGTGGTGACCGGATCGGCGAGGGGACTCGGCCGCGACTACGCCAGGTACTTCGCCGAGGACGGTGCCTCGGTGGTGCTCGCCGACCTGAACATGCCGGCCGCCGCCCTGGAGGCGGCCAGGGAGTCGGGAGCCGCCTGCATAGGGCTGGAGGTCGACGTCACCGACGAAGCCAGCCTGGCTGGCATGGTCGAGCGGACGAGCGCGGAGTTCGGGCGTCTCGACTTCCTGGTCAACAACGCCGGCCTCTGGCGCCTCGACGGCGGCCTGCTCGACGTCGACATGTCGGTCTGGCGGTCCGGGTGGAACGTGAACGTCGACGGGACCGTGCTCGCGTACCGAGCGGTCGTCCCGGCAATGGCGGCCAACGGGTTCGGCCGCATCGTGAACATCTCCTCGATGGCCTCGCTGAACGGCGGGAGCGTCTACGGGCTCTCGAAGAACGCCGTGAACAACGTGACCCGGGGCATGGCGGCCGAGGTCGGCCATCTCGGGATCACCGTCAACTGCGTCGCACCGGGGATCTCCGCCTTCGAAGGTGCCCGAGGAACGATCGCAAACGCCGACCAGGTGGTCGCGGGCAACATCATCAAGCGGTTCGGGACCAGCCGCGACCTCTACGGCGCCATCCGATACTTCTGCAGCGAGGATGCCGACTGGGTCACCGGCCAGACGCTCTTCGTCGACGGTGGGTCGACCGCCCGCTGACCGTGCGCGGCCCGACCCCGGCTAGGCCGGGGTCCAGAACGGGAGCGTGAGCGTGTCGGACACGCGGTTCCACACCACCCGCACCGACATGCCGATCTTCACGTCCTCGGGCTCGCAGTCCACGACGTTCGAGACGAACCGCACCCCGGCCGCCCCGTCGGGGTCGATCACGGCCGGCATGTAGGGCACGTACTCCGACATCGCCGGATTGAGCGGGTGGCGCACGATGATGAAGCTGAAGACGGTTCCCGTCCCCGGCAGCTCGACGAACTCCATCTCCTGGTGACGGCACTTGGCGCAGAACCTGGTCGGCGGCAGCCGGAAGGTGCCGCACGAGGTGCACCGGGGTGCGGTGAGAACCTCCCGCTTCGTCGCGTCCCAGAAAGGCTGGGTCCACTCGTCGGCGTAGGGGTCCTCGAAGAGAGGAGGGGGCATGTGCTTGAACGCGAGATCGGTCATGTCAGGCCTTCCGGAGGATGCTGGCGCTCATGGGGATGGCGGCGGGGCCGCCGGTGCAGAGGGCCAGCTCGGCGCCCTCGACCTGGTTGACGGCCGTGCCACGAAGTTGCTCGACCGCTTCCTTCACGTGGGTCATGCCGATCACATACGCCTCCGAGAGGTTGCCCCCATGGGTGTTGACCGGAATCTTCCCGGTTGGCCAGCGGATGTTTCCCTCGGCCACGAAGGGGCCACCCTCACCGATCGGGCAGAAGCCGTAGTCCTCGATCTGCATGAGGACCATCGGTGAGAAGTGGTCGTAGAGGAGCGCCACGTCGATGTCGTCCGGTGTGACGCCGGCCATCTCGTAGACCTGCTTCGCCACGGCCCGGTGACCGGACGATGCGAAGCTCTCCTCGGGCATCTGGAACGACCCCAGGAGGCTGGCATGGTTGCCCAGGCCACCGTTGGCCGACCCCGAGATGAGCACCGGGGGCTGGCGGAGGTCACGGGCCCTTTCGATCGTGGTCGTCACGACCGCGACCGCTCCGTCGGTCTCCATCGTGTAGTCGAACAGGCAGAGCGGCTCGGAGATCATCCGGGCGTTGAAGTAGTCGTCGAGGGTGAGCGGATCCCGCATCATCGATGTGGGCCGGCGAATCGCGTTGTTGCGCTGTGATACGCAGATCTCCGCGAAGTGCTCGCGCTTCGTCCCGTACTGGTACATGTGCCGGTTGGTGATCATCGAGAAGTTCTGGCCGGGCGAGACGATGGTGGCCGGGGCGGTGAACGCCGACTCCGGGGGCACGCCTCCTCCGCCCCCGTAGGCGCCGGCTCCTCCGGCGCTCGGAAGCTGTCGCGGGCCGCTTGAGGATCCGCCGAAGCGGTTCGTGGCCTGCTGCAACGTCATCAGGCTCACCACCACGTTGGCGTGGCCCGAGACGATTGCCGCCGCCGCGAGGCCGAGCGAACCGGCGGCACCGCCGCCACCTGAGGTCAGCGTTGCGGCGAACCGGACCTCGGGGACCCCCAGGAGGGAGGCCAGACCACCCGGATCGGCCGGCGCGCCCGAGTACATGGCGAAGCCGTCGACATCGTCCACCGTCAGCCCGGCGTCCTCGAGCGCCAGCAACGTCGCCTTGCAGGCCATCTCCATCGGGGTCTGGGGCAGCGATCTCCCGCGCTTGTAGTACGGCGTCGAGCCGACCCCCACCACGGCCGTCTTGTCCTTTAAGCTCACGAACGCGCCTCCCTTGCCCGCCCGGGTCGGTCGAGCGATTTCGAAAGTAGCGTTTCCGGGCTCACGCCACCCGGTCCGCGGGATCGGCGATCTGGCCTCGCCGCTTGGGAACACGATTTCGAAAGCGTGACGTTTCGAGAACCCCGCCGGTGTTCTACGATGCCGCCGCCGCTCACAACGACGGCCACGATTCCTTGGGGGGGACCGAGTGAAGAAGCAATTCAGGGGCCGCGTGTTGGCGGCGCTGCTGGTGGGCACGGCGCTGGTCGCCGCCGCCTGTGGGAGCAGCAGCAAGAACAACAACGCCAGCAGCGGCACGACGGTTGCGCCGGCGACGGGGACGCCATTGGTCATCGGGCAGGTCGCGACCCAGGTCTCGGCCACCGTCACCTCGACCCAGGCGGTTGACGCCATGGACACCTGGGTGAAGTGGACCAACGACCACGGCGGCATCGCCGGCCACCCGGTCAAGATCATCGTCGAAGACGACAAGGGCGACCCGGCCGTCGGCTTGGCCGCGGTCAAGGACCTGGTCGAGAACAAGCACGTCATCGCACTGGTCGGCGACTCGGCCGGCTCCACCGAGCAGACCTGGGCCGACTACATCAAGTCGAAGCGCATCCCGGTCATCGGCGACGCCTACATCGACGCCCTGTGGTTCACCAACCCGATGTTCTATCCGTTGGGCGCCACCGTGATCACCCAGATCTGGGGCCAGATGAAGTCCGCCGCCCTCGCCGGCGGCACCAAGGTGGCCTCCTTCCTGTGCACCGAAGCCGCCGCCTGCGCCCAGGCCCAGCCCATCATCGCGGCGGAGGCCAAGGCGGCCGGTCTCGACATCGTCGTCAACGACCTCGCCTCCGGCACCCAGGCCAGCTACACCGCCGAGTGCCTCAAGGCCAAGAACGCCGGCGCGGACACCATCGCCAACGAGGTCAACCCGACGGTGCTTCCGAAGGACTGCGGACGGCAGAACTACCACCCCATCTACATCAACGCCGACATGTCGCCCACCCCGGCGATCATCAAGGCGTCGCCCGAGGGTGGTAACGCCTCCGGCGCCACACCCGACTTCCCGTGCCGCAAGACCGACATCCCGGCCGCCAAGGACTTCTACTCGGCCATCTCCAAGTACCACCCCGAGTGGTGGATCGGCGGCTCCAAGAACGACCAGTTCGCCTCGGTCTTCTGCAACGCCTGGATCTCCGGAGCCGGCTTCAAGCTGGCCATCGAGCGGGCCGCCGTGGCAGCGTCGGCCACGGCCACCAACGAGGATGTCATCAAGGGTCTCGCCACCTTCAACAACGAGATCGTCGCCGGCCTCACCGCCCCGGTGACCCTCAGCGACGGCACCAAGCCGAACCCGCAGCAGAAGTGCGTGTTCCTCTACCGCTGGAAGGGTGCCAGCAGCTTCAACGGCCTCCCGGCCGACGCATCACCCACCTGCATGCCCTAGCAACCATGCGAAGAGCCGGGCCCGTCTGTCTGACGGGCCCGGCTCTTCCGCGTCGAAGGCCATCCCGCCGCCACCCGACCGCTCCCATCGCGGAAGTGGAGGCAGTGATTCGCTCGCCACGCCTCAGCCGAGAAGGATGACCTTCTCCTCGGCAAGGCGCTCGATCTCCGCGTCGGACCAGCCGAACTCGCGAAGGACGGCCTCCGTGTGCTGCCCGATCGCCATTGCCGGCTCGGCCCGGGTGCTCGAGCGGGAGAAGTCGATGAGCGCCCGGAGGCGCGCATGCTCGCCGAAGACATGGTGCTCGACCATCGCCGTCATGCCGAGCTCGTGAGCAATGC
>DASXLH010000031.1:0-3020 GCA_036496335.1 Acidimicrobiales bacterium | reverse complement strand
TGGCCCGGCTGCACCAACACCGCCCCCCGGCTGAGGGCGTCGTGGTGCACGCCGGCCACGTTGACCGCCACCCGCTGGCCGGGACCGACCGAGTCCCGGGCCTGCTCCTGGGACTGCAGGCCACGGATCCGCGTCGCGGTGGTGCGGCCGTGGACGTCGAGGGCCACGAGCTCGTCCCCCACCGCCAGGTCTCCGCCGCCGAGCGTGCCGGTCACGACCGTCCCGGCCCCCTTGATGGTGAACGACCGGTCGATCCACAACCGGGGGCGGTCGCGGGTGGGAACCGGTGCGGCCCGGTCGACCAGCGCGTCGAGGGCGGCCCCCACCTCCCGGACGCCGGTGCCATGCACGGCGTCGACGTCCACGACGGTCCGGCCCTCGAGGAAGGTGCCCCGGAGGCGGTCGACCACCGCCGTCCGCGCCCGGTCCCGTCCGGCTTCGTCGACCATGTCGATCTTGGTGAGCGCCACGACGCCGTCCGCCGCCCCGACCAGCTCGAGGATGCGGAGGTGCTCCTCGGTCTGGGGCATCCAGCCCTCGTTGGCGGCGACCACGAACAGGCAGAGATCGACGGCGCCGACGCCGGCCAACATCGTCCGGACGAGCTTGGCATGACCGGGCACGTCCACGAAGGCCACGCCCCGTCCGGACGGCAGCGTCGTCCACACGAAGCCCAGGTCGAGGGTGAGCCCACGCCGGCGCTCCTCCTCGTAGCGATCGGGCTCCATCCCCGTCAGGGCCCGGACGAGCGTCGACTTGCCGTGATCGACGTGGCCGGCGGTGGCCACCACCCGCATGGGCGGGACGTCGCTCACGACGTGGTCGCCGCCTTGAGGGCGGCCACGACCACCTCGTCCTGCGCCGGAGCGACGGCTCGCAGATCGAGGACGGTCCGGTCGTCGAGGACCCTCGCCAGAACCGGGGTGGCATGGGCCCGCAGCCCCGCCACCAGCGAAGCCGGCGCCGACAGCCCGGCCGAGGGCAGGACCGTCCCGGGGGCAGATCCGCCGCCCACCGTCGCCTCGGTGTCGACCACCCTCAGGACCGGGGCCCCGACCGCCGCCACGATGGCACGAGCCCGGGCCCGGAGGTCGTCCACGGGCACGGTCGCCATGTGCCAGAAGGGGATGGCGGCCCCGTCCCGTCGGAGATACGCCAGGGCCACGTCCTGGAGCGGCCCCAGCACGTGGCCCCCCGGGCGCACGGCCCGGGCCAACGGCTGGGTTCGGCAGCGGGCCACGAGCTCGGCCGAGCCGGCGATCACCCCGGCCTGCGGGCCACCCAGGAGCTTGTCGCCCGAGAAGGTGACGAGGGACGCCCCGGCGGCGAGGGTCTGGCGGGCGGCCGGCTCGTCCTTCAGCCAGGACGGCGGGCCCCCGGGCAGCCACGGGCAGGCGGCGTCGAGGAGGCCGGACCCGAGGTCGACCACCACCGGCACGCCGAGCGTCGCCAGTTCCGCCACGCCGGCCGAGCTGGTGAAGCCGGTGATCCGGTAGTTGGACGGGTGGACCTTGAGGATCAGGCCGACCGGGGGGTCGGCCTCCGCCAGGGCCTTCTCGTAGTCGGCCAGGCGGGTGCGGTTCGTGGTGCCAACCTCGACCAGGCGCGCCCCCGATTCGGCCACGATCTCGGGCACCCGGAACCCGCCGCCGATCTCGACCAGCTCGCCGCGAGAAACGAGGACAGACCGCCCGGCGGCCAGGGCCCGCACCGCCAGGAGCACGGCCGCCGCGCCGTTGTTGACGACGAGCGCGTCGGCAGCCTCGCACAGACGGGCCAGGAGGCCGGCGGCATGCGCGTCCCGGCTGCCCCGCCCGCCCGTCGCCAGGTCGAGCTCGAGGTTGCGATAGCCGCCGTCGTCGTGCAGGGCGGCGGGCGCCCGCCCGAGGTTGGTGTGGAGCAGGACCCCGGTGGCGTTGACGACCGGCCCGAGAAGGGTGCGGCGGAGCGCCTCGGCCCGGTCCTGGGCGGCCTCGGGCTCGCCGGCGGCGATGGCGGCCCGGGCGGCTTCGACGAGCAACGGGTGCGGCAGATCGATGCCGACCAACGATCGGGCCAGCGCGTCGACGGAGGGCGGCCGCACGCCGGGAACCTTAGAGGGTGCGCGGATAGGCGGGCCGTGGCCCGAGCGGCCGGCGCCGCAGGCGCCTGGAGCGGGTGGCGCCGGCCGGCGGGGCTAGCCTCCGGGCCGTGATCGTCGACCATCTGGCCGTCACCGCCGACGAGTTCGCGGCCGGGACCGGCTGGGAGATCAAGCCCGAGGGTGCCTGCAAGGCGGAGGTGTGCGTGCCCCTGGCTCGGGCCGGGGCCTTCGACGCCTTCGAGACGGCCGGACGGCTCGGCATGGCGGTCGTGCACGAGCCGGCCGCTGGCCTCTGGGCGTTCGGGCCGGAGTCGCTCGGCAACCGGGCGCTGGTCTCGGCCGAGGCGCCCGAGCTGGTCCTGCCCGACCTCGACGGGAACGAGTTCCGCCTGTCGTCGCTGCGGGGCCAGAAGGTCGTCATCGTCTCGTGGGCACCCTATTGAGGTTGCTCCTTCGACCTGCCCGGGTGGCAGGCCCTGCGCGATGAGCTCCATCCCCGCGGCCTCGAGGTCGTCACCGTCTCCCTGGAGCTGAGCGGGCCGGAGGCCTCGCGGCCCTACATCGAGGCGGCCCGGCCCCAGCATCCGTCGCTCATCGACGTCGAGCACCGGATGGACGCGCTGTTCGGCGTGGTCAACATCCCCAACGTCGTCTGGATCGACGAACAGGGGATGATCGTCCGCCCGGCCGAGCCGGGTTGGCCCGACGCCCGCCAGGAGATGCCGTCCGACATGCGGGACTCGATCCCGAGGGTGAGTCGGGCGAAGACGGCGCCGGCCCGCCCCGAAGGTGCCCCTCGGGGCGGCATCGGCGGCGGCCAGGACCGCGAGCAGTACGCCGACGCCATCCGCGACTGGGTGGCGAAGGGCCCCGCCAGCGTCCACGCCCTCACGCCGGCGCAGGTCGTCGCCCGCTCGCAGCCCCGCTCCCCCGACCT
>DASXLH010000030.1:0-8389 GCA_036496335.1 Acidimicrobiales bacterium | reverse complement strand
CTGGGCCCGGGTCGTGCCGGCCGGACAGGTGCTGCGCATCGTGGACCTGGGGGGCAACCAGGCCGTCGACTGCATCCTCTACGACGCCGCCGACACCGACCACCGCTATTCGGCCCCCGACACCATCGTCGCCAACCAGGGCATCTACCTCGTCGAGGGCACGGCGCTCCTCTCCAGCGAAGGCGTACCGATGATGACCATCGTCGAGACCACCTGCGCCTACCACGACACCATCGGCGGGGCCTGCAGCCGGGAGTCGAACACGCTCCGCTATGGGCACCACACCGCCCACCAGCACGCCTGCGTCGACAACTTCCTCGACGCCGGCTCCCGCTTCGGCCTGTCCAAGCGCGACCTCGTCTCCAACATCAACTGGTTCATGAACGTGCCGGTCGGCGACGACGGGGTGATCGGCATCGTCGATGGCATCTCCGCCCCGGGCCTGCGGGTCGACCTGCGGGCGGAGATCGACGTGCTGGTGCTCATCTCGAACTGCCCCCAGATCAACAACCCCTGCAACGGCTTCGACCCGACGCCGGTCCAGCTCACCGTGCTGGCATGAGCCCTGCGCTGGAGGTGGTCGCCGGTGGTCCCATGACCACCGTGCAGGACCTGCCCGGCCGGGTCGGCTTCTGGCACGTGGGGGTGCCGCCCAACGGCCCCATGGACGACCTGTCACACCGGCTGGTGAACCGCCTGCTCGGCAACACCGCCGGGGCCGCCGCCCTCGAGCTCACCAGCGCCGGCCCGACGCTGCGCTTCACCCGGCCGGTGACCTTCGCCCTCGGGGGTGCCGCCATGCCGGCGACGCTGGACGGGCGGCCCGTCTCCGAGTGGACACCGGTCTCCGCCGGGGTCGGCTCCGTGCTCGAGATCGGTGCGGTGACCGGGCCCGGTCTGCGAGCCACCCTGGGGTTCCGGGGTGGCCTCGACGAGCCGCTCTTCCTCGGCAGCCGCTCGACGTTCACCCTGGGTGCCTACGGTGGCCACGAGGGCCGGGCCCTCGCGGCCGGCGACCTGCTGGCCGTGGGCGACGACATCGCCGGGCCGAGCCAGGACCTCCCGCCCGGCATGGCCCCGGTCCTGGGCGAGGTGTGGGACCTGGGCGTGCTCGTGGGCCCCCACACCGCGCCGGAGTTCCTCACCTGTGGCGGACTCGCGGCGTTGGCCTCGACGACCTGGGAGGTCCACCACAACTCGGCTCGCACCGGGGTCCGACTCATCGGGCCGGCCCCGTCGTGGGCCCGACCCGACGGCGGCGACGCCGGCCTGCACCCGTCGAACATCCACGACACGGGCTACGCCCTCGGGTCCGTCGACCTGACCGGCGACATGCCGATCATCCTCGGCCCCGACGGGCCCAGCCTGGGCGGCTTCGTCTGCCCGCTCGTCGTCGCCGCCGGGGAGCGCTGGAAGCTCGGACAGCTCCGACCCGGCGACCGCGTCCGATTCGAGCTGCTGAGCCGTGAAGCGGCCGCCGAGCTCGACCGGCGCCGCTCCGACTGGCTCGAACGGGCCACCCACGCCATCACCCCGGTCGCCCGGCCGGTCTGGAACCGAGGGCCGGGCGATGGCGGCAACCGCCGCTCGGCCATGGCTCGGCTCGACGACGCCGTCCTGGCCCGGGTCGAGGCCGACGACGCCTCACCCGAGCTCACCCTGCGCCAAGCCGGTGACCGGTTCCTGCTCGTCGAGCTGGGCCCGATGGCCCTCGACCTCGACGTGCGGCTGCGGGTCCACGCCCTCGACCGATGGGTCCAGGAGGAGCTGGGGGAAGGCGTGGTCGACGCCACCGCCGGCGTGCGGTCGCTGCTCATCCAGGTCGACGGGCGCCGCCTCACGGTCGAGAAGGCGGCCAGCGCCCTGCTCCGGGCCCGGGACGACATCGTCGACGTGCTCGACCGGCCCTTCCCGTCACGCATCGTCCACCTACCCCTCTCCTGGGACGATCCGTCGACCCGCGAGGCGATCGAGCGCTACATGCACGGCGTCCGGCCGGACGCGCCCTGGTGCCCCTGGAACATCGAGTTCATCCGCCGGATCAACGGCCTCGACAGCACCGACGACGTGCACCGGATCGTCTACGACGCCTCGTATCTGGTCCTCGGGCTGGGCGACGTCTACCTCGGCGCACCGGTGGCCACCCCCCTCGATCCCCGCCACCGGCTGGTGACCACGAAGTACAACCCGGCCCGCACCTGGACGCCCGAGAACGCCGTCGGGATCGGCGGCGCCTACCTGTGCATCTACGGCATGGAAGGTCCTGGCGGCTACCAGTTCGTCGGTCGCACCGTCCAGGTCTGGAACCGCGACCGGCTGGGACCGCACTTCAGCCGACCCTGGCTCCTGCGGACCTTCGATCAGCTCCGATGGTTCCCCGTAGACGCCGACGAGCTGCTCGACATGCGCCGGGAGCAGCAAGCTGGGCGCCTGGAGATCACGATGGAGGACACGACGTTCCGGCTCACCGACCACCATGCCGGCCTGCTCGCCGCAGCCGACGACATCGACGCCTTCCGCACCCGCCAGCAGGCCGCCTTCGAGCTCGAGCGGCAGGCGTGGGCGGCGTCGGGTGAGCTTGCCCGCCAGGATGGCTGAGCTCGACCCGCCGGCCGCGGTCGAGGCCGCCCTGGCCCGCATCGACGCCGACGGCCGGGACGGCATCTGGATCGAGCTTGTCCCACGGGCCCGGGCCCTCGCCGCCGCCCAGGCCGTCCAGGCGAAGCTGCGGGACGGGGACGTCCAACCGTTGGCCGGCCGGACGCTGGCGGTGAAGGCCAACGTCGACGTGGCCGGGCTGCGCACCACCGCCGCCTGCCCGTCCTTCGGCCGGGTGGCCGCCGTCAGCGCCACGGTGGTCCGCCGCCTCGAGGCGGCCGGCGCGGTCGTGGTCGGGGTCACCAACCTCGACCAGTTCGCCACCGGCCTCGTCGGTACCCGATCGCCGTACGGCATCTGCCCCAACCCGCGGTGGCCCGACCTGGTCGCCGGCGGCTCGAGCTCGGGTTCCGCCGCCGCCGTCGCGGCCGGCCTGGTCGACCTGGGCCTGGGGACGGACACCGCCGGATCGGGCCGGGTGCCGGCCGCCGCCAACGGCATCGTCGGGTTGAAGCCGACCCGGGGGTGGCTCAGCACCGCCGGCGTCGTCCCTGCCTGCCAGTCGCTCGACTGCATGTCGATCTTCGCCACCACTGTGGACGAGGCCTGGGCCGCCACCCTGGCCGCGGCCGGGACCGACGCCGACGATCCCTGGAGCCGCCCGCCCGGTGGTCCGGCCGCGCCCCGGCCCCTTCGCCCGCTCCGCATCGGCGTTCCAGCCCCCGACGACCTCGTACTGGGCCCACCCTTCACGTCGGCCGACTTCGGGCGCGCCTTCGAGGCGCTGGCCGGGACGGTCGCAGCCGAGCTGGTCGAGGTCCGTCTCGAACCGTTCCTCGAGGCCGGCCGGCTCCTCTACGGCGGCGGGTTCGTGGCCGAGCGCTATGCCGCCGTCGGTGGGTTCGTGGCATCGGGCCCGGACGGTCTCGACCCGACGGTGGCCGCCATCATCACCGGGGCCGGCTCGATACCCGCCTGGAAGCTGGCCGCCGACCGGACCCGGCTGGAGGAGCTACGGCATCAGACCCTGCCCGTCTGGGGGGCCGTCGACGTGCTCGTCCTCCCGACCGTCTCGCGGCTCCCGACCCCGGCCGAGGTGGCGGCCGAGCCGTTCGCCGTCAACACCGAGCTGGGTCGCTACACGACCTTCGCCAACCTGCTCGACCTCTGCGCGCTCACCATCCCCGTGGGCGAGGCCCGACCCGACCATCCGCCGCTGAGCCTCTCGCTGCTCGCACCGGCTTGGCAGGACGGCCTCCTCCAGGGTCTGGGCCGGGCTGCCACCGACCCCGTCGAGGCTCCCTCGCCATCGGTCGGCCAGCCGACCGCCTAGGGACATGGTCGGCCTACAGTGCGGGCGGGGGTGATGCCGGATGGCGAGCACGACGGAAGAGACGCGGAAGGTGGCCGAGGCGTTCTACGCGGCCGCCACCGGGGGCGGAGCCGAGGCCATGGATGCCTTGATCAGCCCCGACGGCACCTGGTGGATCCTCGGCCACGGCTACCGCGACCGGAGCAAGTTCCTCTCGACGCTGCAGAAGGCAGCCGAGGGGATGAACGCCGACGGGCCGATCAAGGTGATCTCCTCCCGCAACGAACTGATCGGCCTGGTCGCCGACGGCGACCGGGCCACCGTCGAGTTCGAGCGTGACATCGAGTGGGAGGGCGGCGGCTACCACCAGAACTACGTCCTGTCGTTGCAGGTGAGCGACGGGATGGTGACGGCCCTACGGGAGTACGCCAGCGGCGCCGCCGCCAAGGCGGCCGGCATGTACCGCACCGGCCTCCTCAAGGACGACGACTGAGAAAACAGGTCCTCGCCGAGCGCCACTGACTCGACACCACCGTCGACGAGCCGGACGCCGAGGCCGCGACGAGGAGGTGAGCACATGGCAAGAGCGTTCAGTCACGACGGCCTGGTTCGGTTGAACGAGGTGATGGCCAGCCACGTCGAGCGGGACAGCGCCGCCGGACTGGCCTGGTTGGTGGCCCGACGGGGTGAGGTGCACACCGGCGTCGAGGGCGCCCTCACCGCCGGCAGCGGGATCCCGATGGCCTGCGACTCGATCTTCCGGATCTCGTCGATGACCAAGCCCGTCACCGCCGCGGCGGCGATGATCCTGGTGGAGGAGTGCGTGGTGCGCCTCGACGACCCCGTCGACGACCTCCTCCCCGAGCTGGCCGGCCGGCGGGTGCTGGCCCGAGCCGACGGCCCCCTCGACGACACGGTGCCGGCCGAGCGGCCGATCACCCTGCGCGACCTCCTCACCTTCCGCTTGGGCCTCGGCATGGACTTCTCGGCGCCCTTCCCGCAGGCGACGCTCGACGCCATGGCCGACCTCGACCTCGGGGTCGGCCCGCCCCGCCCCGCTGGCGTGCCCGCCCCGGACGAGTGGATGAGGCGCCTCGGTTCCGTTCCCCTCGCCCACCAGCCCGGGTCCCGCTGGCTCTACCACACCAGCGCCGACGTGCTCGGGGTGTTGGTGGCACGGGCGGCCGGCCAGCCGTTCGAGGTCTTCCTGCGCGAGCAGCTCCTCGCTCCGTTGGGCATGTCCGACACGGGTTTCTCGGTGCCGCCCGTCGACCGCCCACGCTTCGGCGCCACGCACACGACGGATCCGGTCAGCGGCGAGCGGGGTGTGTTCGACCCTCCCGACGGCGACTGGAGCGCGCCCCCGGCCTTCCCGGGCGGTGGCGCCGGGCTCGTCTCGACCCTCGAGGACTACCACGCCTTCGCCACGATGCTGCTCGCCCATGGGACCCATCGCGGCCAGCGGATCCTGTCGCGCTCGTCCGTGCAGGCCATGACCGCCAACCACCTCACCCCCGAGCAACTTGTCACCTCCGGCCCGGGAGCACCCACCGGGGCGCGGGGTTGGGGCTTCGGGATGAGCGTGCAGCTGGCCCGAACCGGTCCGGCCGGGTCCGTGGGCGCCTACGGCTGGGACGGGGGTCTCGGCACCTCGTGGATGAACGACCCCGCCGAGGACCTGGTCGGCGTCCTCCTCACCAACGAGGCCTGGCCGTCACCCGACCGCCCGCCCGTCTGCCAGGACTTCTGGACCTGCGCCTACGCCGCCGTGGAGGACTGAGCTCACCCTCGCCCGGAGGACGGCCGTGGAGTAGAACGAGGGCGCGGCGGGATCGACGATCACCAGCGAACCCGGGGAGGGCCGGATGACCAGCGCAGTTTCGAAGAGCTTCGACGCACCCGACGAGGTACGGACGCCGGACAAGACCCGGATGGAGGTGTTCGACCTGGGCGGGGCCAAGGCCGCCCGCCTCACGGTCCAACCGGGCTGGAAGTGGTCCGACTGCATCAAGCCGGTCGTCGGCGGCGAGAGCTGCCAGACCCTGCACATCGGCACCGCCGTCGCCGGGCATCTCCACGTCCGTCACGACGACGGCACGGAGATCGATGTGGTCCCCGGCGGCGTCTACCGCATCGACCCGGGCCACGACGCCTGGGTGGTGGGCGACGAGCCGTTCACGGCCTACGAGTTCGACAGCAGCGCCGCCGAGAACTACGCCCGGCCGCCCAGCTGACGGGACGGGACCGGCCGGGCCGGGGAGGGGCGGACCTCCCCGACCGGTGGTGCCGGGTCAGTCGGTGGTGCGGGCCCGGAAGCTGCGGGCCGCCAGCGGGATGCAGACGGCGAGGATCGCCACCGACCAGATGAGCGCGGCCTCGACCGGGTGCTGGCAGGGCCACACCGGCACCGCCGCCTGCGGGTTGGGGTTGCCGAACAGGGTCCGGGTGGCGCCGGCGACCGCGCTCACCGGGTTCCAGTTGGCCAGGAACCGCACGAACGAGGGCATCTGCTGGGTGGGGGCGAACACGCTGGAGACGAAGGCCAGCGGGAAGATGAAGAGGAAGGCCATCGCCTGGGCCGACTCCGAGTCGGTGGTGCGCAGGCCGATGCAGGCGTTGATCCAGGCCATGGCGAAGCCGAAGAGCAGCGCCACGCCGAAGCCGGCGGCGACCGACAGCAGGCTCGACGTGGGTCGCCAGCCCACCAGCAGGCCGGTGACGCCGACCATGAACGCACAGACGACCGCGGCCAGCAGGTCGGACATCGCCCGGCCGACCAGGACGGTCGTCCGGGACATGGGCAGGCTCCGGAACCGGTCGATGACCCCCGTGACGAGATCGTTGGAGAGGCCCACGGCGGTCCCCACCGAGGAGGTGGTGAGGTTCATCACGAGGAGTCCGCCGAGGGCGAAGTCCTTGTAGGACCCTCCCCCGGGGATCGACATGGCAGCCCCGAAGACGTAGATGAACAGCACCGTGAACAGCACCGGTTGGATGGTGACGTCCGACAGCTGCATGGGCTCACGCGAGACGTGGATCAGGTTGCGGCGGGTGAGCACGACCACGTCGCGCCACCACGTGCGGACCCGGTCGACGGTCGTCTCGGGTGCCGGGACGACGGTGGGGAGGTCGAGGACGGAGGCAGTCACTGGTCGGCTCCTTCGAGGATGGGATCACCGGTGGGATCGCCCGTGGCCGGGTCGGCGGGTTGGCCCGTGAGCGAGAAGAACACGTCGTCGAGCGAGGGGCGCTGCAGCTCCACGTCGTCGACGTCGATGCCGACGGCGTCGAGCGCCCGCACCACCTCGGTGGCGAGGCCACCGCCGGAGCGCACCGGTGCCCGTAGGCGCAGCCCGTCGGCGCTGACCTGTATCTCGCCGGACACCAGCGGGCCGAGGGCGGTGAGCGCCGCCCCCGAGGGCCGGCTGAGGGTGACCTCCAGCTGGGCCCCGCCGATGGCCGACTTGAGCTCGAGCGAGGTGCCCTCGGCGATGACCCGCCCGTGGTCGACCACCACGATCCGGTCGGCCAACTGGTCGGCCTCCTCGAGGTACTGCGTGGTGAGGAGCAGGGTGGCGCCCTCCCCCACCAGCTCACGGATCACGTCCCACATCCGGTTGCGGCTGGTGGGATCGAGGCCGGTGGTGGGCTCGTCGAGGAACAGCACGGGCGGGTTGGTGACCAGGCTGGCGGCCAGGTCGAGGCGGCGCCGCATGCCGCCGGAGTAGCCCTTCAGCACCCGGTCGGAGGCATCGACGAGGTCGAAGCGGTCCAGCAGTTCGGCCGCTCGGGTCCTGGCGTCGATCTTCGACAGGCGCGAGAGCTCGGCCACCATCGTGAGGTTCTGCCGACCGGTGAGGAGCTCGTCGAGGGTGGCGGACTGCCCGGTGACCCCGATCCGTCGACGGACCTCGGCGCTCTCGCTGACCACGTCGAAGCCGGCGACGCGGGCGGAGCCGGCATCGGGCTGGGACAGCGTGGTCAGGACCCGCACGGCGGTGGTCTTGCCCGCCCCGTTCGGCCCCAACAGGCCGAGGATCTGCCCTCGGGCGACGGTGAGGTCGACACCGTCGAGGGCGACGGTCTCGCCGAAGTGCTTGCGCAGGCCGGTGGCCTCGATCATGGCAGCAGCCATCAACATCTCCTCGCCGGTCGGGGGGGCCGGGCTCGTGCCCGCCAGTCGCTGGTCGTGCGCTGGCGGTCAAATACGGTCGGATCGGTCCGGGGTCGGTCCGGCTGGCCGGACCGTCTTACTTGC
The DNA here is from genome assembly GCA_036496335.1 of Acidimicrobiales bacterium. Classification (GTDB taxonomy): domain Bacteria; phylum Actinomycetota; class Acidimicrobiia; order Acidimicrobiales; family CADCSY01; genus JAEKLB01. Next base: position 221 of record DASXLH010000030.1, on the reverse strand, counting down.
CGGACGGTAAGGCAACCCTACCCACCGCACTTACCGGTCGTCAAGTAACTTATTGGCCATGGCCGACACACGTGACGAGATCCTCGAGGCGGCGGCCGACCTGTTCACCGAGCAAGGCTACGAGAAGACCTCGCTGCGCCAGATCGCCGAGCAGGTCGGGGTCACCAAGGCGGCGCTCTACTACCACTTCCCCAGCAAGGAGGCCATCCTCGGGGCCCTCC
>DASXLH010000029.1:0-5807 GCA_036496335.1 Acidimicrobiales bacterium | reverse complement strand
GTCCTCAAGACCGACTACCTCGGCTATGGCGCCTGGCTCGGCATCCTGCTGGCGGCAGGGCAGACCTATGGCGGGTTCCTCAAGGCGAAGGAGCCGGCGGAGAGCCCGGGTCTGGCCTGACCCTCTCGACGGAGCGGATGCCGAGCCGGCATCCGCTCCTTTCGCGTCTCGACCCGTTCAGTCGACCTTGATGCGGGCGAGCAGCGCCGACTTGCGCTCCTCGTACTCCTCGAAGTCGATCTCCTCGGCGTCGAAGCGACGCTGGATCTGCTCGACCATGCGCAGGAGCTGATCCGGCGCCAGCTCACCCTCGCCGGCCGGGAGCTCGTCGAGATCCTGCTCCTCCGCGCCGTCGGCCCGCTCGACGCGACGCTCGCGCTTGGCGGCGGCCTTGGCCTTCTTCGAACGTTCGCGATCGAGCTTGGCGAAGCTCGTGCCCCGTGCACCCATGGAAATCGCCCCTCATCGGCGGATGTGAACCGACCGCTCGAGCTGGCCTGGCAGCCCGTTCGGGGCGCCGGGCGCTCTCCCGCCTCGACGGGGTGCGATCGCTGCCGCCCAGACTAGGGCCCAGACGGCGGATTGCCCGCGCGCGACCACCACCGGGCGGTTCCGACGGGTCCCCCGACGGGTCGTGGCGGTGTCCGGACGGCGGAGGGAAGCGCCCGTGGCCATCGGGCTAGGGTCACCTTGCCGCGAGGGGTCACAGTCGAGGGCTCACAGTCACGAGCGGGGAACCACAGCGACACGGGCAGACCCGTCAGCTGTGGGGCCGTGAACAGCAGAACCAAAGGGGAGAGCCACATGGCCGACTACAAGTACGTCACCTACGAGACGCTCGACGACGGCACGATTGCCAAGATCATGCTCAACCGTGAGCGGAGTCGGAACGCGCAGAACCGGGGCCTCCTGGTCGAGCTGAACGACGCCTTCCTCCGCGCCGAGGCCGACGACACCGTCCGCGTCGTGATCTTCGGCGGGAACGGCCCCCTCTTCTCCTCCGGCCACGACCTCGGTTCGTCGGAGTCGATCGCCGAGCGGACCCCCGGGCCCGACATGCACCCGAGCTTCCTCGGCAACGGCGGGACCTACAAGGGCGCCGAGAGCCGGATGCTCCAGGAGTGGCACTACTTCTTCCAGAACACCATCCGCTGGCGGAACCTCCGCAAGATCACCGTGGCGCAGGTGCAGGGCACCGTCTACGCGGCCGGGCTGATGCTCATGTGGGCATGCGACCTGATCGTCGCCGCCGACGACGCCGAGTTCGCCGACGTGGTCGGCACCCGCCTCGGCATGTGCGGCGTCGAGTACTTCGCCCACCCGTGGGAGTTCGGACCTCGCCGGACCAAGGAGCTCATGCTCACCGGCGACTCCCTCAGCGTCGAGGAGGCCCACCGGCTCGGCATGGTCTCGAAGGTGTTCCCGAAGGACGAGCTGTCCGAGAAGACCCTCGAGTTCGCCCGGCGCATCGCCGCCCTGCCGACGATCACGTCGCTGCTGGTGAAGGAGTCGGTCAACCAGACCATGGACAACATGGGCTTCATGAACGCCCTCACGGCCTGCTTCAGCCTTCACCAGATCAACCACTCGCACTGGGCCGAGGTGCACGACAACAAGATGCCGGCCGCCCTTCCCGAGGACGGCATCCCCAGCTGGCGTGAGGCCCCGCCGGTGGTGCCGTTGTCGATGTCCGAGGTGCGCGGCAGCCGCTGACAGCACGGACCAACCGAGAACCACCCGAACTGGGTGTCTGGCGGCGGTCCATCGGGTAGGGCCGTCACCACGCCGTCGTGGCAGGCTGCGGGCCATGGACCAGATCCCCCTGGACGACCTCGCCACGGGCGCGCTCTGGTGCGCGTCGTTCAGCGATGTGGGTCCCGATCCGGACGGCGCCCTCGCCCAGGCCGGCGCCGACATCCTCGTCTCCCTGGTGGAGACCCCGGAGATCCACATGCGCTTCCCGGACTTCGAGCGATGGCTCGACGAGAACCCGGTTCGGTCGCGGCGCCACCCGATACCCGATTGGGGCGTCGTGGGCGACGACGAGCTCCTCAACACGGCCGACCAGCTCACCGGGCTCGTGACCACCGGCCACAAGCTGATCCTGCACTGCGGCGCCGGCATGGGCCGCACCGGCATCCTGTCGACCCTGGTGCTGGTCAACCTGGGCGTGCCGTACCAGGAGGCGGCCGACCACGTCCGCGCCTACCGCGGCGGCGCCGGGCCCGACAGCCAGCTCCAACGCGAGCAGCTGGAGCGAGTGGCGGCCCGCATCGAGGCCGCCCGAGCCTGAGCGGCGGGTCCGGACCTATACCGAGGCGTCGCGGGGCAGGCGCCCCGAGGTGAGGAACCGGTGACGGTTGGCCGGGATGTCCATCCGGAACCGGCGCCAGGCCCACACGATCACGACCACCCCGGCCAGCTCCAACACCAGGTCCAGGCCCAGACCCCGCGCCACGCTGGGAAGGGGCTGCTGGGGCAGGTCGGTCCCGAAGAACGGCCACCAGAACAGGTCACGATCCGCCCACGCCCCGTCGAGGACGAGGTGGAGGAACATGCCGATGGGCAGCGCCAGAAGCTGCCTCCGGAGGCGCCGATGGCCCCGGGTCCCGAGCATCACCCCGGCCAGCACGACGACGCTCAGCACCAGGGTGTGGCCCAACCACCGACCCCCGGTGGGGGCGTCGATCAGGTCGGGCAGCACGGCACCGAGGATGACGAGACGGTGGTCGATGGCCGGGTCACGGAACACCAGCCACACGATGAGGAACGACATCCCCACGAACCACAGGAGCATCAGCGGACCAGGATCCAACCGCACTCCTCGTGGATGAAGACCGTCCCGGGGGCGGCCCGGCGAAAGGCGTCGACCTCGGTGGCCGGCAGGGCCAGGTGGCAGCCGAGGCAGTGGCCGCCCTCCAGCCTGGCGACGGCGACGCCGCCGAGCCTCGCCCGCAGCCGTTCGTAGGTGGCGAGGAGATCCTCCGTCAGACCGTCGGCCAGCCCCTCCCGTTCGGCCACGTTGGCGGCGAGCTCACTGTCGATGGCGGCCTCGGCCGCGCCCACGATGCCGATGAGCTCGGCGACCTCCCGCTCTCGACGGCTGCGCTCGTCCTCCTCGGTGGTCACCGAGCGGCCCAGGTCATCGATCGCTTCCATGTCGGTCAGCACCTGATCCTCGAGGTCGCTGCGCCGTCGGCTGATCGTGCCCAGCTCGGCCTGGATGGCATCGACCTCCCGCACCGCCGTGACGCCGCCGCCGTAGAGCTTGCGCTCCTCCGCCGCCGCTCGTTCCACGAGGCCCTCGAGCTCGTCCTCGGCCCGGCGCTGGCTGGCCAGGTGGGCGTCACGATCGGCCCGGAGCTGACCGATGGCAGCCTGGTGATCGGCGACCGCCCGGGTGACGAAGGCGAGCCGCTCCCGCTCCGGCATGGCCTCCCGACGGTGCCGGAGCTGGTCGGCGGCGAGATCGAGGTCCTGGACCTCCAGCAGCCGGTGCAGCGGATCGGCGCTCGGAGGGGCCGGATCGGACGAGGTATCGCTGGGAGGCTCGGCGTCGGTCATCGATGGTCAGTCTGGCCCGCGGCGGGATCGGCCGGGACACGCCACCACCGACCGGCGGCCGTCCCGACCTCGAGCTCCTCGAACGGGGTGCGCCTGAAGCCAGATGCGGGCCTGTGACGCACCGAGTTCAGGAGCCGTCAGCCGTCAGCCGCCGGGCACGCCGTCGACGACGAACATCCGGCTGGCGGCGGCGGCATGGCGGATGGGAGCAACCGCCTGGTAGGCGTCCGAGTGGTACCAGGCCACGGCCGCGTCGAAGTCCGGGAAGGTGAGGACGACCACGCGGGGACGGGGCGCGTCGCCCTCGAGGCTCTCCGTCCGGCCGCCGCGGGCCAAGTAGCGCCCGCCGGAGGCGGCGACGCTGGTCGTGGCCCCTTCGGCATACGGGCCGTAGGCCTCGGTGTCGTGGACGTCGATCTCGACGATGACGTAGGCGGGCACGGCTACCTCGCTCTCAGGAACGGGTCGGGTCGGGTCAGAGCAGTGCCCGGACGGCTCCACCGTCGACGGCGATGGCGGTGCCAGTGACGAACGCCGCCTGCCGGGAGCACAGGAAGGCCACGATGGCCCCGAAGTCGGTCGGGTCGCCGACGATGCCGGCCGGCACGGTCGAGGCCACCGCGGACAGGTCGTCGCCGTACAGGCTCGTGATCCGGTTGGTGGCGTGGGAGCCGGGCAGCACCGAGTTGACCGTCACCCCGTCGCGGGCCACCTCCAGCGCCAGGGTCTTGAGGAAGCCGGTGACGCCGGCCCGGGCCGTGTTCGACAGGATCAGCTCGGGGATCGGCTGGCGCACGCCCACGGAGGTGATGGCCACGACCCTCCCCCACCCCTGTGCCTGCATGGCGGGGACGGCGCGGCGGCACATGGCCACCACGGCGAGGAGGTTGGCCGACAGCGCGGCCGGATAGTCCTCCACCGGCGTGGACGCGAACGTGCCCGGTCGGGGTCCTCCGCCGTTGGCGACGAGCACGTCGAGCCCGCCCAGGCGCTCCGTGGCCGAGTCGACGAAGCCGGCGGCGCCCTCGGGGGTCGAGACGTCCGCGGTGAGGGCGACCACGTCGTCTCCGCCACCCAGCGAATCGACGGCGGCGGCCAGGCGGTCTCCGTCCCGACCACAGATGGCGACCCGGGCTCCTTCGGCCAGCAGCGCCCGGGCCGCGCCGAGTCCCAGCCCACTCGACGAGGCCGCCACCGCGGCCCGGCGGCCCGCCAGCCCGAGATCCATCTCAGCGCCGTCCTGCGCGGCGCGGCCTGATCGATCGCACCGCCGGACCGTACCCGCCGCCCGCCACCCGCTCAGATCCCGGGTCCTCGACCCGCGATGACGTCGGTGCCGGGCGTCGGTCTGCCACCCTGGCGGCGTGGCGATCGAGCTGGTGGTGACCGACCTGGACGGCACCTTCTGGGATGCCGACGACGAGGTGCACCCCCGGACGCGGGCCGCGGTCGACGAGCTCGAGCGGCGGGGCATCCCTCTCCTGGTGGCCACCGGCCGCCGGCGCGGGTCGGCCGCCGCGCCGCTGGGGCGGGCCGACCTGTGCCCACCGGCCGTCCTCCTCAACGGCAGCCTCTGCCTCGAGCTCGGTACCGGGCGCCGGTTCCATCAGCAGGCCTTCGACACGGAGACGGCCGTCGCGCTGCTCGACGCCTGGCTGGAGGGCGGGATCGAGCCGGTCGTCTACGTCGACCACCCCGACATCGAGGTGGTGGTGGGCGACCGCCCGTCGACCCATCCCCGGCACCTGGCCGGCATGGGCCCGCTGGCGGTGTTCGGCGACCTCCACCACACGGTGGCGACGATGCCGGTGCTGGCTCTGGCCGTCATCGGCTGCGACGAGGCCGACCTGGCCGCCATCGCCACCTCGGTCGACGGGCGGGTGGCCGAGATCCTCGTGCCCTCCCACGGCTCCTATCCGGGGCACAACCTGCACCACTGGCCCCTCGGGCTGTCGAAGTGGGATGGGGTCGAGGCTTACTGCCGGCTGAGCGGCCACGATCCGTCCAAGGTCCTGGCCGTGGGCGACAGCCTCAACGACCTCGAGCTGCTGGACCGCGCCGCCGTGAGCTGCGCACCCACCTCGGCCCATCCCGTCGCCCTGGCGGCGGCCGACCAGACCGTGGGCCCCCCCGAGACCGGCGGTTGGGCCGACATCCTCGACCTCCTCTGAGCGCCTTAGAGCTCGAGCGAACGTTCCGCGTCGGATCTGCCCGTCCTGGGGGGCGGATCCGACACTGAAGGG
>DASXLH010000028.1:0-1781 GCA_036496335.1 Acidimicrobiales bacterium | reverse complement strand
TCCAGTGCCTCGGTCTGGTCGAGCTCGCCGAGCTTGGCGGTGAGCATGAGGATGGGGACGCGCGAGCCACGGGCCCGCAGGTGCCGGGTGACCTCGAAGCCGCTGCGTTTGGGGATCATCAGGTCGAGGACGACGGCGTCGAACTCGTGGGCGTCAGCCAGGCCGAGCGCTTCCTCGCCGTCGCGGGCGCGATCGACGACGTAACCCTCGGCCTCGAGGCCGCGCCGCAAGGAGGCAGCCATCGAATCCTCGTCCTCGACCACCAGCACTCGCACGTTCGTGCTCTCCTACGCCGACCGCCTGGCAGTTCTCTGTGACCGGGGCGCCGTGCGGTGGACGCTCCCTGCTCGCTCAAGGATGCCGCTCGAGGGGCGATGGCGCCGTCGCCACCCGATCACGGCTGGGGACATTCCAGCAACGCCATCCGCTCCTGGGTGGCGTCGGCGTAGGCCTTGGGGATCGTCCGTCGCCCGTCGCCGGTCGGGTACTGGTTGGCGTCGTTCATGGCCTTGCCGAAGTAGTCCTCGAGCGCGTCGCAGCTGGTGAGGGACTCGATGTGGTTGTAGACGTCGAGGCTGCCGGGGCGGGCCTGCTGTTGCGGGGCTCCGCACCCGGCGGCGACGAGGATCGACACCGCCAACAGGCCGAGCGCCACCAGCCGGAGACCGCGACCTCCGACCAGCCGTGTCGATCGTGGCCGTCGCACGACCGGAACCTACGAGCTGCGTCGGCGTGACCGGGTGGCGGGCAGGGCCATTGTCGACACGGAGGTGTCATCGTCGTCGCGCAGGACTTCGGGGCCCAGACCGCCAACTGAACCGGTGTGGAGAGCAAGGGGCAGGAGCGGCCAGCTCGCCGGCCTGCCACCCCGCGGAGCAGGCCATGAGCCTCGCCTTCCGCGTCGTGGTCGTACTCGGGCTGGTGGCGTCGGCCGTCTTCTTCGTGACCGTGCTCGGCCAGGACGACCAGCAGACGAAGACCGTGGCGGTGGCGGTCACCACGACGACCACGGCGGTGTCCTCCGGCAAGGCCGGTGACCCGGTCCAGGTCTGCGCCGCCTCCATCCCCCCGAATGTCATCTCGCTCGCCCGCCAGCTCGACGCCATGGTGGTCTGCCGGCCGGCGGCCACCGGCCAGCCCGGCCACGTCGAGACCACCACCGGGCGAATCGTGATCGAGGCCCGGGCCGGGCTCTCCCCCGCTGCTTACGCGGATACCGCCATGCGCCTGGCCCAGCAGCTCGAGGACGAGCGGGCGGGCCTCCTGTCCTGACGGCGAAGTCCCACTCTTACCTCGCTGCGCGGCAAGGCTTCGCGCTGATGGACTCGAGGGCGTCGGGACGTGGGCGGCTGGTCGGCTCGCATCGCCGGCGGCTCGGTTCCGCCGGCCTCCTGCTGGCACTCGGCCTGCTCAACGGGTGTGGTGGCAGCGGGCAGCCCTGCGTGTCGGCCAGCAGCGATGACGTTCCGGACGGGGTCCCTTCATCCGTCACGCTCCAGACGCAAGGAGGTCAGCTGAAGACGCTCGACTTCGACGGCGAGTTCTGGAACACGACCCAGACGCTCCCGGCCGAGCTCGGAGGTGGCGAACGGTCGACACCGGCCACGGCCACCCGGACCGACTCGGGCACGGTCGAGGTCCGCATCGGGACCGTCACCCTCTCCCTCGACAAGATCGGTTGCATCTGAGCCGCGGTTCCGCCCGACGGCCAGCTCGAAGGATCCCCTCAGTCAGCGGCCGCATCGCTGACGGACCGCTCCTACTTCGAGACGCTGATCCAG
>DASXLH010000027.1:0-3320 GCA_036496335.1 Acidimicrobiales bacterium | reverse complement strand
GCCTGGTCGAAGCTCCCCAAGGAGTGGATCGAGCAGTACGACAAGAACCACGTGCCGCAGCTCGAATCGGCCAAGCGCCTCCGCGGCCTGCTCGACTGACCGAGCGCCCGCCACCAACGGCCCGCACCACCGAAGCTCTGCACCACGACCCGCACCACCGACCATCCAGGGGACGCACATGAGCGAGTTCAGCCGAGACGAGATCGAAGAGGCCTACCGGCACTACGTGATGACCGGACTGGTCAACGAGGACTGGGTGGCCTGGTCGCAGCTCTTCACCGACGACGCCACCTACCTCGACCACTTCTACGGCACGTTCCACGGGCCGGAGGAGATCCAGAAGTTCCTCGAGTCGACCATGTCGTTCGCACCCCACGTCTACTCGGTGCTCGAGTGGTACAACATCGACGGGACCCAGATCGTCTACAAGGTGTGGAACCGGGCCGACAACCCCGAGCCCGGCGGTCCGCCCATCGAGTTCCCGTCGCTCCAGATCATCCAGTACGCCGGCAACGGCAAGTGGTCCTCGGAGGAGGACTGGTGGATCGTGAAGGAGATGAAGGCCTTCAACGCCGCCTACGAGTCCGCCTCCACCGCCTTCGATCCCAACTTCAAGGACAAGATGTCGCGGGCCGACTGGGGTGACTGGGTCGACTGGGCCCGCCCGGCGGAAGGCCATGTCGCACCGTCCTGGCTCGGTCGGGAGGACGTCCCCAAGGTCACGAGCGTGCGGGACATGTCCTTCGGGGAACGCCGTACCCTGGACCCTCGTGAGCGCTGAGACGACGCACGTGACGACGGCCCCCGGGGTCTGCCCGGTGGCCCACTACGACCCGCTGTCCCCGGCCATCGTCACCGATCCCTACCCGGCCCTCAACGAGCTGCGGGAGGCCTCGCCCGTCTACTACCTGCCCGAGCTCGACCATTACATCGTGACCCGCTTCGACGACGTCGAGGCGATCCTGCTCGACCGCGACACCTGGTCGGCGGCCAACGCCTCGACGCCCCTCACCACGGTGTGCCCGGCCGCCCAGGAGGTGCTGGCCAACTTCCGGCGGGTGCCCACGCTCAGCAACGCCGATCCGCCCCGGCACGGCCCGATGCGCAAGTCGGTGCTGGCCTGCATGACGCCCCGCCGCCTCAAGGCCCTCGAGCCGGTGCTGCGCGAGTACGCCTCCGACCTGGTCACCGGCTTCCAGGAGGCCGACGAGATCGACTTCGTGGAGTCGTTCTCGTTCCCCTTCCCCGGTTTCGCCGCCTTCAGCCTGCTCGGCTTCCCGGATGAGGACACCGACCGGCTCAAGCAGTGGAGCGAGAACCGGGTGCTGCTCACCTACGGGCGGCTCAGCGAGGACGAACAGGTCGAGATGGCCAAGGACGTGGCCCAGTTCTGGACCTACGTCGAGGACTTCGTGACCGAGCGCTGGGCCAACCCGGTCGACGACCTGACGAGCGACCTCGCCCGGCTCTCCAAGGAGAAGCCCGACCAGCTCAACCAGTTCGACATCGTCAACATCGTCTACTCGATGGCACTGGCCGGCCACGAGACCACCTGTAACACCATCGGCAACGGGATGAAGGCGCTCCTCCAGAACCGTGACCAGTGGGAGGCCCTGATCGACGACCCGTCGCTCATCCCCAACGCGGTGGAGGAGATCCTCCGCTTCGACGGCCCGGTGCTCAACCACCGCCGGGTGGCCAAGGTCGACACCGAGGTCGGCGGGGTGCCCATCCCGGCCGGCGGCCGGGTGATGATGTGCTTCGCCTCGGCCGGGCACGATCCCGCCCACTTCGACGATCCCGAGGCGTTCGACGTCTCCCGGGACGACGCCGAGCTGCACTTCGCCTTCGGCAAGGGCGCCCACCTCTGCCTGGGAGCGCCGCTGGCCCGCCTGGAGGTGCGGCTCACCCTGGAGCTGCTCACCACCATGACGCCCGATCTGGCCATCGTGCCCGACCAGGTCATCGAGTACAGCCCCAACGCCCTGTTCCGGGGCCTCAAGGCCCTCCGGGTCGCACCGCACGGCCTCCCGGCTTGAGCGACGCACCGGACGTCGACGAGGTCGCCTTCGAACGGGCCCAGCGGGCCGTGAAGGTGGCGGCCCTGCGGGGCACGCCGCTGGAGGGCGATTCCTGCGCCAACTGCTACTACTACCTCGAGCCCGAGGCGGATCTGGCGTTCTGCTGGCAGGAGAAGTTGCAGATCCTGGTTGGCAAGGACTGGTGGTGCCACTTCTGGGAGATGACCGAGTAGCCGTTCTGCGACACAGAACGGGAGACGGTGGCGGCGACGCTCAGCGCTCGCGGCGGACGGTGGCCTTGCGGCCCTTGATGGTGCTGGCGCCGACGGCGGCGATCACCTCGGCGGCGGCCGCGGCCGGCACCTCCACGATGGAATAGCGCTCGTTGATCTCGATGGGACCGATGTCCCGGCCGCTCAGGCTGGTCTCGTTGGCGATGGCGCCCACCAGGTCGGCGGGCCGGATCCCGGCGACCCGCCCGGCGCTGATCCAGAGTCGGGTGCGGGGCCCGGTCTGGGCGGGCCGTCCCCCCTTGCCGGTGGTGCCGGCCGCGCCCCGGGGCGTCTTGCCCCCCGCGCCCGGCTTGGGCGGTGCGGCGTCCGGGATGTCGTCCTCATGGGCGCCGCCGGCGGTCGATTCGTGGAGGAGGTGCACCGCCGCCAGGGCGATCTCGGCCAGGTCGTGGTCGTCGGAGAGCGCGTCGATGACCACCCGGTACTCGTCGAGTCCCTGGTCGGTCTCCTCCCGATCGCCCTCGGCGGGTTCGTCGGCATCGGCGCGGTCGAGGGCGGACCGCAGCAGACCGAGCGTCTGCTCCAATCGCCGGTTGCGGAGGTCCGCGCCGGTCGGGACCTTGTCGACGGTGATCCGCTCCCCGAGCAGCCGCTCGATGTTCTTGAGCAGGCGGTGCTCGCGCGGCTCGGCCAGGGTGATGGCCACGCCTTCCCGTCCGGCCCGCCCGATGCGTCCGATGCGGTGGACGTAGGTCTCCGGTGCGGAGGGGACGTCGTAGTTGACGACATGGCTGAGGTGGTCGACGTCGAGACCGCGGGCGGCCACGTCGGTGGCGATCAGGAGGTCGGCGGTACCGGCCCGGAGCCGGCTCATGACCCGGTCGCGCTGTGACTGGTCCATGCCGCCGTGCAGCGCCTCAGCCCGGTAGCCACGCCCCTTGAGGGTCTCGGTGAGCTCGTCGACCTCGTTGCGGGTGCGACAGAACACCAGCGCCGCGGCTGGGCCCTCCACGTCGAGGACGCGGCCCAACGCCGCCGGTTTGTGGGCCCGGGCCACCATGTAGGC
>DASXLH010000026.1:0-2890 GCA_036496335.1 Acidimicrobiales bacterium | reverse complement strand
CGGTGGACCTCTCGGGCCGTAGGGCGGCAAGGCTAAGGGGCGGTCTGGAGCTCCGAGGTGGACGAACTTTGACAACCGCCTGGGCCGACACGACGATCGGCTGATGACGACGCGGATCGCGGTGCTGGACGACTACATCGGTTGCGCCGAGGAGTTCGGGGGCTGGACCGTGCTGGGTGACGACGTCGAGATCACCTTCGACCGGGAAGCGATCGCCCCGGAGCGGTTGGTCGACGAGCTTGCCGACTACGACGCGGTGGCCATCACCCAGCAGCGCACGTGGCTCACCCGCGCGGTCCTCGAGGGCCTCCCGAAGCTGAAGCTGATCGTCACCAACGGCCCGACCAGCTCGGTGGTCGACCACGAGTGCCGGCGGGAGCGCGGCATCGTGTTGTGCGGGACCTCCAACTCGGGCGGGCAGGCTGCGACCGCGCCGCCGGTCTCCAGCCGAGCCGACCCGGGCGGCCCCCGCCCGATCTCACCGCCGGCGGAGATGGCCTGGGCACTGCTCTTCGCGGTGACGAAGAGGATCGGCATCGAGGACCGCGCCATCCGCGCCGGAGGTTGGCAGACCGGGTTCCCCGTCCCCCTGCGAGGCATGACGCTCGGCCTGGCGGGGCTCGGCAACCTCGGCAGCTCGATGGTTCCGGGAGCCGTGGCGTTCGGCATGGACGTCATCGCCTGGAGCCAGAACCTCACCGATGAACGGGCCAGCGAGCTGGGCGTGCGCCGGGTGTCGAAGGACCAGCTCATGAGGGAGTCCGACGTCCTGGGCGTGTTCCTCCAGCTGAGCGACCGCACCCGCGGCCTGTTCCAAGCCGAGGACCTGGCGCTCATGAAGCCGACGGCGTTCATCGTCAACATCTCGCGGGGCCCGATCATCGACGAGGCCGCACTGGTGGACGCACTGCAGAGCGGGCGGATCGCCGGCGCTGGTCTCGACGTGTTCGACCGGGAGCCTCTTCCGTCCGACCATCCCCTCCGCTCCATGGAGAACGCCGTGCTCATGCCGCATGTCGGCTACGTCACCGAGTCCGGGTTCCGCTTCTCGTTCGGTCGCATGGCGGAAGACGTGGCCGCCTTCCTGCGGGGGGAGCCCATCCGCGTCGTCGACTGACCGCGATCTGGCGCCGGCATAGGGTCTGACCCGATGAAGTTGGCGTTCCACCTCCAGGTCGGTCCGAGGCGATGGTTGGAGCTCACCCTCGCCGCCGAAGCCGCCGGCTTCGAGTCGGTGTGGCTGCCGGAGCACCTGATCATGCCGGTGAAGATGAGCGGTCGGCCGGGCACGCCCCACGAGGGCGAGTCACCGATCTCGGCGGCCACCCCGGGCTGGGACCCCTTCGTCCAGATGGCCTGGCTGGCCGGCCAGACCTCGACGATCCGCTTCGGGACCAACGTCTTCAACATCGGCCTCCGACACCCGATCATCACCGCCCGGGCGCTGGTCACGGCCGACCTCGTCTCCAACGGCAGGACCGAGTTCGGCATCGGCGCCAGCTGGCTGTCCGAGGAGTGGGACGCGATGGAGCTCCCCTTCGAGACGCGGGGCCGACGCGTCGACGAGTCGATCGAAGTCATCCGTCGGCTGTTCTCGGAGGAGACGATCGAGCACCAGGGAGAGTTCTACGAGTTCCAGCCGGTCGGGTTCCTGCCCAAGCCGGTCAACGGCTCCATCCCGTTCCACATCGGTGGCGACTCGCCGGCCGCCATCCGTCGAGCGGCCCGGCTCGGCGACGGCTGGCTCCCGATGGCACAGCGCGACCCCGAGGCGTTGAAGACCAACCTGGCCACGCTCCACCGGCTGCGAGCCGAAGCCGGGCGGGAGGGGCTCTTCGAGATCTCCCTCTTCGGCGTGCGGGTCGAATCGGTCGACGACGTGCGCCGCTACGAGGACCTCGGTGTCACCCGCCTCCTCGTCACACCGTTCACCAATCCCCGTGAGGGTGCCGACCTCCTCACCCGCTTCGGCGACGAGGTCATCGCCAAGCTGTGACGCGTCACGGGCGGTTAGCGTCTCGACGGTGATCCTTGAGGCGCTCGAGCTGACACCCGAACAGCTGCACGTGCAGACCGGCTGGGAGCTGAAGCCCGAAGGCGCCTGCAAGGACGACCGCTGCGTCCCGATGCCGGACCTCGCCACGGTCGACGACCGGGTCGACGTCGGCGACTTCGCCCGTCGGTTGGGAATGCCGATCGCCGCGGACGAGAAGCACGGCCTCTGGTCGCTCGGACCGGAGAGCGGCGGGCGGGTCCTGGCGAGCGCGGAGTTCCCCGACATCGTGCTGTCCGACTTCGAGGGCAACCCCTTCCACCTGTCGAGCCTCCGCGGCCGGAAGGTGCTGCTCGTCGCCTGGGCCTCGTATTGAGGTTGTCGCTTCGACCTGCCCGGGTGGCAGGCGCTGAACCTCGAGCTCGCACCGGCTGGTCTCACGATCGTCACCGTCGCGCTCGACACCGACATCGAGGCCGCCCGACCGTTCCACGAGGCGGCGGCACCGACCCATCCGTCACTGGTCGATCCGGCTCACCAGCTGGTGGAGCTCTTCGGTTTCACGAACATCCCGTACGGGCTCTGGGTCGACGAGGGTGGGACCATCGTCCGTCCGGCCGACGTGGCCTTCGGTCCCCGTGTCGAGCGGCCCGCACGAGCCGACGGCCCTCAGGATGAGGAGCGGCGTCGCCAGCGGGCCGAGGCGCGGCGGGAGGCCGAGGCCCGCATGACGCCGGAGCAGCGCGAGGCGCAGCAGGGCATGCTCGTCAACGTCGATCTCACCGGGCGCTACGTCGAAGCGGTGCGCGACTGGGCGGCCAAGGGCGCCGACAGCGAGTACTCGCTCACACCTGATCAGGTGGTCGAACGATCACGGCCCCGCCCGCCGGAGTTCGG
>DASXLH010000025.1:0-3251 GCA_036496335.1 Acidimicrobiales bacterium | reverse complement strand
GCGCGAAACACGTCGGCGCTCGATCCGATATTGACGAAACGCACGGACGTGATGTCCACGCCCTTCTTCGCCAGCAGCGCCACCATCAATTGATGGAGCAGCGCGCCGATCGAGCCGGTGCCGACGGTCCGGCCGGCGAGGTCGGTCACCGACTGGACGGGCGAGTCGGCCCGGACCACGACCACCGAGGTGAGGTCGCGGTCCGTGTCCCGCATGGCCACCGCCCGCACCGGGGTGCCGGCTGCCTCGCCGAGCCGCCGCGACCGCACCCAGGCCAAAGGCGAGTTCCAGGCCACGTCGACGCGGCCGGCGAGGAGGTCGTCGACCTGACGTTCGTAGTTCGAGTAGAGGACGTAGTCGAAGGCCAGGTCCTGGGTCTCGAACCACCGTCGGAAGCCGTCCCAGATGGTGACCACCTTGGGGTCGTAGGCCACCGCCCCCAGCAGGAACGGTGGGGTCATGCGAGCGGGCCCAGGAGAGGGAGCCCGCTGATGGCCCGGCCGATGAAGTCGAGCAGGGCGTCGGTGGTGGGGGCCATGACCCGGGCGGCGCGGGCGTCGCGGAAGCGGCGCTCGATGCCGAGCTCCTTGCGGAAGGCGGCTCCGCCGCACACCTTCATGGCGAGGTCGGTCACGTCCAGGGCGGTCTCGGCGGCCAGCGCCTTGGACTCCAGCACCCGGAGGGTGGCGTCCTCCCGCCCGGCCCCGAGGGCGGCAAGGGTGTCGGCCAGGAAGGCGCGGACGGCGTCGGTGCGCAGCCGCATCGTGGCGTAGTCGGCCCGGGTCACCGATTGGTGCACGAGCGCTTCGCCCAGGTGCTCGAACCGGGTGGCGTTGACGTGGCGGCCCGTCTCGGCGGTGGTGGCCTCCATCAGTCCCAGGCTGAAGGCGCTGCTCAGCACCAGGAACCAGGGAAGGGCGGTGGCGAGGGCGATGTCGAGGCCGGCGCCGTCGGCGCCGAGCTGGGCCGACGCCGGCACCGTCACGCCCTCGGCTCGCACGGGCACGGAGCCGTTCCCTCGCAGCCCGAGCCCGTCGAAGTTCGTCCCGACGGTGATCCCGGTCGCCTTCGGGTCCACGGTCCAGAGGGTCATGGGGCCGTCGCCGGCCAGCGGCCGGCTCGACCACACATAGCTGTCGGCCTCGGCGGCGGCGGTGACCCAGCTCTTGGAGGCGTCGAGCCGCACGCCGGCTCCGTCCTCGGCGGTGGCTGTGGCCGTCCCGATCGGGGCCCAGAAGTGGCTGCGCGACCCCTGCTCCGAGAAGGCGAGGGTGGTGAGGTGGTCGCCCGAGGCGATCGACCGCCGGAGCGCCTCGTCGCCGTGGGCGTCGACGACGGCGACGGCGGCATAGTGCATCAGGGTGACCATGGCGGTGGATCCGCAGGCCGAGGCCAGGCGTTCGATCACCGTGGCTGCCTCGGCCAGCCCGAGCCCGGATCCGCCGAGCTCAGCCGACAGCGTCAGGCCCAGGAAGCCTTCAGCCTGGAGGGCGGCCATGGCCGCGTCCGGGAACACACCGTCCCGGTCGACGCCGGGCGCGTTGGGGGAGACGACTTGGTCGATGACGCGCTCCAGCGCATCCAAGGGTGCAGTCACATCGGGGCTCCTGTCAGGTGGGGTGATCCGCCGCGAGCCGAGATTACGGCGCCGTCGCCGGCCGTGACCCGTGCCTGCCGTTGTGACCCCGCCGTCCCGAGACGGCAGGCTCGTCGATCACCGGGAAGGTCGGTGTCGGTCCTGTTGGGCGACCAGGTCGGTGGCGATGTCGCGCAGCTTGGCGTTCTCCGCTTGCGACTGCTGGCGGAGGATGTCGAAGGCGGCATCGGCGCTGCAGCCGACGCTGCTCATGATCACCCCTTTCGCCTGCTCGATCACGGCCCGGCTGGCCATGGCCTCGCCGAGCTGCTCCGACAGTTGGAAGGCCCTCCGGTAGGCGGTGGCGTTGGCCAGCACGGTGCTGGCGGTGGCAGCGACCTGGCTCCCGATCACCTCGTCGTCGGGCCCGAAGGCCTCGAGCTGGCGGCTGTACAGGTTGAGGGCGCCGATCCCGTGGCCGGCGACCGCCAGCGGCAACGACAGCGTGCTGCCGATGCCGTGCTCCCCGGCCGCGGTCGCGAACTCCGGGTAGCGGTCGCTGGCGAGGCACACGTCCGGCAGGATCACCGACCGCTGCTGACGCCAGGCGTCCAGGCACGGGCCGCGTCCGCTCGAGTACTGGCTGGCGTCGACCTGCGGCGAGGTCTCGTCGGTGTACACACCCGTGGTTGCCTCGCCGTCGGGTCCGAGCAGGGTGATGCCGGCGATCTCGGCGCCCGGCACGGCGGAGACGGCGATCTCCGCCACGCGGCGGAGGGTCTCCTCGACGGACACCTCCGAGACCAGGAAGCGCGAGAGGGCAAGGAGAGCAGCGGAGCGTGCGTCCTCGGACATGGGATGCGACCAATCCGGCGGAGCGATCCCTGCGTGTCAAGGACAACGGCGTCTGCGGGAACCGTAGACCCGCCCGGCAGCGGATGCACCGGATCAATGACGCGACGAGGGCCCGGCCCCGGCGTGAGCCGGGACCGGGCCTCGTGGTTGCGTCTACAGGTTGTAGAGGCGGGTGACGTTGCCGGAGGCGATGAGCTCCACATCGTCGCGGGGCAGGTCCTCGAAGTGGTTCTTGAGGACCTCGCGGCTGCGGGGCCAGGTGCTGTCCGGGTGCGGGTAGTCGGTCGCCCACATCAGGTTCTCGATGCCGATCAGGTCGAGGAGGCGGATGCCGGCCAGGTCCTGCTCGAAGGTGGCAGCCATGTTGCGGTGCCAGTAGAAGCTCGGCTTCTCGGAGATGGCCTTGGTCGGGAACGTGTCCCAGCCGTGGTTGTCGACCATGGTGTCGAGCCGCTCGAGGAAGTAGGGGATCCAGCCGATCCCGGCCTCGACCAGGACGACCTTGAGGCCGGGCCAGTTCTCCAGGACGCCGCTGACGGTCCAGTCAGCTACGCACTCGGCCATGAAGATGGGCGGGAGCGACTGGAGGATCCCCTTGAACGGGGTCGGGTCCTCGGGCATGACGCCGTTCATCAGGTAGCTGCTCGCCCCGACGTGCTGGCTGATCGGCACGCCGGTGTCGGAGAGGATCTCCCACAGCGGGTTGTAGTACTCGTCCCAGTAGGGGGGTGCGCCCTGCTCGCGGGGGATGAGAGGTACCTGCACGGCCTTGCCGTGCTCGGCCACCACCCGCTCGACCTCCTTCACCGACGCCTTGATG
>DASXLH010000024.1:0-4215 GCA_036496335.1 Acidimicrobiales bacterium | reverse complement strand
ACAGGCCATAGATGCGCTCCCCGCCGGAGGCCAGGAACGCCTCGATGGGGCCGGTCCCGACCGGGGACACGAACTCGATCGTGTGCCCGGCGAGCGCCACGCCGGCCGCTCTGGCGCCGAGTCCGGGGCGGGCCCGCTCGTAGGTGACGTCGGTACCGGTGAGGTCGGCGAGCCACTCGGCCGAGACGGTGGCGTCGGCGGCGCTCACCCGGATGCAGGCGAGACCGGTGACTCCCAGCGGTTGCTCGTCTCGCCAGTAGGTGGGCTGGCGGGGGTGGCCCGGGTCGTCGCGGGGGTCGTCGGCGAAGTGGTGCTCGGTGAGCTCGAGGCACAGGCCGTGGCAGTCGCGCGGGTGGGAGTACGTATAGGCACCCTCGGCCCGATCGGTGATCCGGATGCTCCGTTGGCGCAGGATCTCGTCGCCCTCGTCCTGCGAGGGGATCGTCCACTCGAGGCTGTGCCAACCGCCGAGCCCCTGGCGACCGGCCCAGCGCCCGAGCGGCGACCCGGGGTCCGTGACCGAGAACACCTCGATGCAGGTGTCGCTGAGGGTGATGAGGGCGTTCGTGGTCCCGTGCTCGGGCTGGGCCCACTCCCGGAAGAACCATCCGTCGAAGACCTGCTGGTAGGCCCGCTTCGTGGCGTCGTAGTCGTTCGAGACATGGTTGGCGTGGCCCAACCGCTGCACCTCGAAGTGGTCGGTCACGGCTGGCCGGCCGAAGCCGTCTCCTGGCCAGGGTGCAGGCACTGGCCGGTCACGCCGTCGGTGGCGACGAGGTGCAGGGCCGTCCGTGCGTTGGCTTCGATGCTCGGCATCGAGTCCAACATGGGGTCGAGCAGCTCGGGCGGGAGCTGGCGCAGCATGTCCGTGAGCGCCCCGGCGGCGAGCAGGTTCACGCGGATGCCGAACCGACCCAGCTCCAACGCCAGGGTGTAGCTGAGGCCGTTGAGGCCCCCCTTGGCCGCCGAGTAGGAGGCGAAGCCGGCCGTGCCGCTGATGCCGGCGCCGGAGGTGACGTTGAGGATGCTCCCCCAACCCGCCTTCTTCATGCCCGGTATCACCTCGCGCATCATCCAGAAGGGGCCGGTGAGGTCGACGAGCAGGGTGTCCATCCACTCGTCGTCGGTGACCCGGGTGATGGCCGTGCGGGGCGCCACGGCGGCGTTGTTGACCAGCACGTCGACGGTGCCGAACGCCTCCTGCGCCTTCCTGCAGAGCTCTCGCACCTGTTCGAGGTCGGACTGGTCGGCGCCGATCCCGACGGCGCCGGGGATGGTCGCCGCCACGGCGTCGGCGTCGTCCTGGCGCCGGCCGTTCACGATCACCTTCGCACCCTCGGCCGCGAAGAGCTCGGCGATGCCCCGCCCGATCCCCCGGGTCGAACCCGTCACCAACGCCACCCGACCATCCAGTTGCCCCATGGCTCAAGGCTTAGCAGGACGGCCTTCCGCCTGCCGCCTGCCGGCGGCCTCGTGGCTAGCGTGCAAATCCGATATCGGATCAGGGGGCGCCATGGACACGGCACAAGTGACGGAGGAGACACCCTTCGCACCCGAGGATGACGACTACCACCACGCCTCCGACGACCCGTACTGGTTCGAGACGACGTGGTGGTGCTTCAACGTGCCCGAGCGGGCCATGGGCGTGTGGCTCCACGCCGGGTACCACGCCAACCGCAACGAGGTCACCTGGCGGGTGTTCGCCTGGGACCCTCGCGGCGCCGATCCCGGGCGTCTCGCCTACTACATGAACCGCCCCAACGTCCCCATGCCCGAGGATGCCGACCTGCGCGACATCACCTTCCCCGGTGGCGGGTTCGGCGTGAAGATGCTCGAGCCCCTGATGGACTACGAGATCACCTACCGGGACGAGGCGGCCGACTTCAGCATCGAGGTGGAGCACCGCAGCGTGCACCCTCCCCGTCGCTTCACGCCGGGCGAGGCGCCGGCGATGCACAACCCGCACCTCGACCAGCTGGGCCACGTCGTGGGCGAGATGGTCCTCGGGGGGGAGCGGATCCCGGTCGACTGCTACTCGGTCCGTGACCGGACGTGGGGCCCCCGGGGCGGTCCGCACTCCCAGAGCCAGAAGCCCGACTACGTCCGGGGCGAGCACCGGGTGTCCGATCCGGGTGGCCCGCGGTGGCGGGAGATCGAGCGGGAACGGGGCCGCGGCCGGATCCAGTACATCTTCGGCCACACCGACGACCAGACCGGCTTCCTCAGCTTCGTGCGGCCCCAGGACGGCACCTCGTCGGGGTGGTCGCCCATGACCGTGGGCTGGCTGCTCAAGGACGGCGAGTTCCAGCGGCTCGACAAGACGAAGAGCCGCATGCGGAACTTCCGTGACCCGCGCACCGGCTGGAGCGCCCACATGGAGGTGGAGCTCATCGACCGCGCTGGGCGGACCATGGAGGCGGAGGGCTTCGCGGTGAGCCACATGAGCGAGGGCGCGGCCGGCTCGAACGCCCTCATGCGGTGGGAGTACGACGGGACGATCGGCTGGGGCGAGGATCAGGACGGCTGGCGGGTCGACCACTTCCAGAAGATGATGCGGGCGCTCCGCGCCACCCGCTGAGAGCGCCGTCCCAGGCGGAACCGACGACCCGTTTCGTTCCCGAACCTTTCGGTAGTCTAATCGTGATGGCGCGAACGAATCCGAGGTCGACCCGATCGTGACGGCGAGCCCATGACCGTCGTCGCCAAGCCCGAGGCGCAGCCGCCCCCGCCTCCGGCGCCGCGTCAGCCCCCGGTCCGCCACGTCGAGCCGGCGCCGCCGGAAGCCGGCGGCTGGATCCGCCGGATGCTCCCCTACCTGGCCGCCCATCGGCGCAACGTCGGCATCGCCTTGGGCGTGTCGATCGTGGGCCAGGCCATCGCCGCCCTGTCCCCCGTCGTCCAGAAGGTCCTGATCGACGACGTCATCGTCAACCAGACCAAGCCGTTGGCGCCGTGGCTGATCCTGCTCCTGGTGACCGGGTTCGCCAGCGCCGCCACCGCCTACTTCCGGCGCTTCCGGGGCGGTCGCATCGGGCTCGACGTCCAGTACGACATGCGCAACGGCGTCTACGAGCACCTCCAGCGCCTCGACTTCGCCCGCCACGACGACATGCAGACGGGCCAGCTCGTGACCCGGGCCAACAGCGACATCACGCTGGTCCAGAGCTTCCTCAGCCAGCTCCCCATGGCCCTGGGCAACATCGTGCTCTTCGTCGTCGCCCTCTTCTTCATGGTGCGGGCATCGGTGCCCCTCACCCTCCTGGTGCTGCTCAGCCTGCCCAGCCTGGGCGCCCTCTCGGTGCGGCTGCGCCGCGTGCTCTTCCCGGCCACCTGGGACAGCCAGCAGCGGGAGGCGGAGATGGGCGGTGTCGTCGAGGAGGCGGTCACCGGGGTGCGGGTCGTCAAGGCCTTCGGCCAGGAGGACTACGAGATGGAGCGGATGGCCGGCGCCACCGGCACGCTCTACCGCTCCCGCCTGCGCCTCGTGCGGCTCACCGCCAGGTTCACACCGACCATGCAGGCGATCCCGACCCTGGCCCAGCTCGGTGTCATCACCATCGGCGGCTATGAGGTGATCCAGGGGACCATCAGCCTGGGCACCTACCTGTTGTTCTCGAGCTACCTCGTCCAGCTGCTGGCCCCCGTCCGGCTCATGACGGGGCTCTTCGCCAGCGCCCAGCAGGCCCGAGCCGGCGCCGAGCGCGTCCTCGAGGTGCTCGACAGCAACCCGCTGGTGGTCGAGAAGCCCGACGCCGAGACCCTGCCGCCCCTGCGGGGCGCCATCGAGCTCGACCAGGTCAGCTTCGGCTACCTCCGGTCGGATCCGGTGCTGCGCGACTTCTCCCTGTCGATCGCCCCGGGCGAGCGGCTGGCCCTCGTCGGCGCCTCGGGGTCCGGGAAGTCGACCATCGCGCTGCTGCTTCCGCGCTTCTACGAGGTGACCGCCGGCGCCATCCGACTCGATGGGGTCGACGTCCGGGACGTGACGTTCGATTCGCTGCGGCGCCAAGTGGGGGTGGTGTTCGAGGAGAGCTTCCTCTTCTCCGCCGACGTCCGCTCCAACATCGCCTACGGGCGCCCCGATGCCACCGACGACGAGATCGAGGCCGCCGCCCGGGCGGCCGAGGCCCACGGGTTCATCATGAACCTGCCGGACGGCTACGCCACGGTCGTGGGTGAGCGGGGCCTCACCCTGTCCGGCGGCCAGCGGCAGCG